>RFGN01000353.1 GCA_003696645.1 Gammaproteobacteria bacterium
TATCCACCTCGGTCCAGGACACCGTAATACATGTCTCCCCCAGAGGGACTGAGAGTGAGTGTAAACTACATGTCCACAAGGATTACGAGCTGCGCCCAGTAACTAGAACCGCAGCTACCAGAAATGGTACGACGGTAGACCTGTCCTACAGGGTCCCTTATGGGGCCGAGGAGATATGGCTGGTCGTTAGAGGCTACAACTCCTATGACCTCCCCCTATCTCCAACCATATACTCAGGTCAGTCCACCATAAGCGGTGAAGTTACCTTCTCATCGGTTTCTGGCGCCAAGGATCAGTATGTCATGCTCCTGTCGAGCCCATACAGGTTCGGAATAGACGACTTCTACACGGAGAAGATAGGAATTTGACCTGCACCAAGAGAACCAAGGTGAAGGACAAGGATTTTCCTTCATCCAACAGACTAAACAAACTGAAGTGTGTAGCCTCCGACCGCTACCTGAAGAAGGTAGAGGAGCGTGTAAACATCGTCAATATCTGCCAGGACGAGCTAAACCCGTCTCTGGTAGTTATAGACTTTGAGCTGAATGGGGTCTTCAACTATACCCCTACATGCCTGATCAGGAGGGTAGATACGGATGGCAGCTACAAGGACAAGAAGGTTGTAGCTCCCCTTCTACTGTCCTATCCAAAGAGTAACCCCACAAAACTACCCATCAACACCAACTGTAAGACTCAGGTCTTCACGTTGGCGTTCGATTTTGCCGCAGTAATACCTAACTTCTTGAGTGCCAAGGAGATAGAGATAGAGCTGAAGATGGACGGCACTCTACCTCCCTCTCTCAAGATACCTGATTTCCGCCGCCTTGACAAAACCATATCTCACGTCTATAGGTGGATCAAGGGCCCGACACCTCAGTTCGTAGCTATACGATACAACAAACAGTCCGGTAAGCTAGAGTTCATCTTCCAGTTCGACAGTGGATTCCCCTGCTCTTGCAACATCCAATGCGAGACCCTTTCCGGCTCCATAGGAGGCATACAGTATTGCAAGGACAAGAGATCCAGGGTTATAGTAGACTATACGCCAGACAACAATCCTCAGGTGTTCTCTCTACAACTCAAGGACGCCCTAGGAAACACCACAGATATAAGCCTCTCTCCTCTAGTAGAGTTAAAGCCCCTGAAACCAACTGTTTCCGTTCTAAGCCGCCCACGAAGAGTGGAGGTAGGCATCTCCAAGCAGTCTGTACTGGGGGCGGATTTCAGTGATCACATATCTGCTGTACAGGTCTGGAGATACCAAGGAACCCCAAGTAACGCAAAAATCTGGAGGGATTGGAACGATAGAGACTCTAGAACGTTAGCAGACACAGATGTAATCCCCTACAGCACCTATGGTTATGCTGTAATGTTTAGAGGAAGGTTTGGCGAGACTAGCCTCCTGTCAGATTGGGCCGTAGTAAACACCTAGTAAATGTTCACACCCTCCAAAGGCTACTGGTCGGAGGAAGACTTCAGTAGTGAATCGGGCTTCTCTCCTACAGATTCTACCAAGCAGGGAGTAACTGGGGGAGTCGGCACCCTACTCCCCTCCAATCCCATCTCCACTGGATACTTCCACAAGTGGAGTGTAGTTACCGGCTGGACCGTGAACAACGGTCTGAATACCCAGGGCGTAGTAGAGAGTGATTTCAATGTAGTTACGCAGGATGTCGGCCCACAATACAACGGTAGCCCCACAGGCTACCAGAAGGTAGCCTCTGATGGTGGCTCCTGGGAGGTATTCACCCCATTTCCTTCTGGTTCGGGCCAGAACGTGTCCGGCCAGCAGGCCGCCTGGTTCAGCCTAGACGATACTTCCCCGAACAGCAGTTTCTACGACAGCCTCTCTGGATCAGTAACCCCATTCACTATAGAGGTGGATGTGGCCTCCACCATAAAGGTGGGAGACGACACCCTCTCAGGCATACCCAGCGGAAATCTGTCGTCCAGGTCTCCCATTACCGGCGACCTGAACCATGGAATCTACATATCCAACGGCCCCAACTGGGATTACATCGAGGTTCGGCCGGACGGAATACGGTCTAGGAACCACCCAGAGCTATATCTCCCTGCCGATCTGCGTCAGCCAAAGAGGTTCCGTATAGGAGTAGACTCCCAAGACATCTATCTCCTCTCAGAGGATGGTTATGGAGTCATAGGACTCGGAAAGTTCGATGGGACTGGAGATCCAACAAACAAGCCTATGGTGGCTTTCGGCGCCCCCTACACAGGGGCAGACTTCAGATTCCCAGTCAATGACGTAGTCTCCTTCATAGGCAACTCCTTCTGGTCCAGCGTAAAGGTCCTAACCGGGAAGTTGTCCTTGGACATCCCTACTGGCGCCCAATCCTACTACAGCACAGCCTCTGAGGTGATGTATACGCCGGACTTCGATGCCGGCATACCTCTGTCAGAGTGGTCCTTCGCCAGAATAAACTACATCCCCTACAGAGGAGGAACTACATCCGTAGGAATACAGTATCGAGCCAAGGACTCTTCCGACCAGCCGGTTTGGGTGGACGGCCCAAGTGTGACCATCCCCACTACAGGATCCGCCGCATATCTAGATATATCTTCAGTACCGGCTTCCGTACCAGTTCCTCTTACTGGCGTGTCTGGGTCGGCCTACCACTCCCTACCAAAGAGTCAGGTAAGGTTCAAGATAACTCAATCCAGCACAGCCGGAACAGATCTCCCTCCAGCTATAGACAGCATCTACATACAGGGCTCACGGCATGAGCCCCTACTGGACATGTCTCCTGGATGGAAACCTTCCATCAAGAGTGGCGACATAAACCTGTTCATCCTTACTGGTAGGTTCAAGAATAGTAAGCCGGATCCCAGATCTGATTCTGTAGTATTCGTAGAGCCCGCCACAAGACCGGGAACGGTTGCTGCAGGGGATATACTAGATCTCTCTCCCTACCGGAGGACTGGAGCCATAGTAGGTTCTGGGGAGGTAGTTCCAGGTAAATACGACAGGGCGTTTCAAACATACTATCCGTATGAAGTAGTAGCTGCTACAGGGACTCCCGCTCGAGATGTATTCGGCCAAAAAAGTGTAGAGAACGTCATCCCCGATCCTGGGTTCGACAGCCCATTCAAGGATGTCTCCACAGATCCAAGATATGTAGCTGGGTTCTCCAAGGGTGAGATAGGATTCAATACCCAGCTTTCAGCCGGATACACCGGTGGGGCTCAGATAGTGTTTTCCAAGGAGCCTGTTGTAAAGGCAGGCCCCGCCGCCACTAACTACGCACAGAAGGTCGATCTGAAAGGGACTGCCCCAGACTGGGAGCAGGGACTCGAGGTCCTAATACCATCTGGAATTCTGGTCTCTGGTAAAGTAGGAACGTTCTCAGTATCCGTTAGATCAGAGGATGGTGGTGGGATAGCCATCGTAGGCACTGGATCTGTATCCATCCCAAGAACAGTAGTTCCCGTGTCTGGTTCAGACTTCCAGACCATCAGTGTAGATGCGTCCATAACCGACTCTGGTGACGCCTACATAGGTATATTCGCAGAGAGTGGTACCTCCACCTCCTTCGAGTTCGACGACGTATACTTCGCCCATACCGAGACCGGATACATAACCTACCCAAGCGTTAGCCTACCAAGGACTCTGTTCGGCAATATAGGAACAGCTTATGCAGACTGGGTTACCCAGGGCCCGCCCCCCGCACAGGCATACAGAGCTTGCACGATAGCTACTATGGATCTGTATCTGGAGAGCTATCCTAGCTCTCCGGGCGTTCTGATGTCCCTGGAGGACAATGGCACCGGCCTCTCTATAACCATAGATTCCAATGGTAATCTAGTGGCGGACTTCGATGTCAGCCACAACGCCGTATACGAGAGTGGCTATACCGGAACCTTCGCCTCTATATTCAACCTAGGACAGCCAGACAGCGATAAGTATCTGGGCAACTTCAAGCTGACAGGAAATGCTCAGGTTCCAGTAGGTAGGTGGGTAAACATAGGTTTCATCCACGAATCTCACGCATGTCGAAGATTTGGTGGTAGAGGGGCGTCCGGACAGATAATCAATGGAACCCTGGCGGCCACCAACAGGGCATATCTAACTATCGATGGTATGCCTGTAGCTTCAATAGATACTCTACCAAACTGGACAGAGCAGGCTTACAAGGCTGGCATATTCGACGAGAACCAGAATCTCCTGTTCGAGGTAACTGGAGCTGCCGTAGTACCTACCTTCGTAACCAACGTCACAGGAACTCTTACCGTCCTCAGTGGGGTAGTAGGTAAGGGCGAGAACATTCACCTCGCCAGACCTCCTGTAGCCGATGCTGAGGCCGCCCTATACATAGACTCAGCCAGAGTAGGAGTCCCATACTTCAAACCAGACCTGTATCTGAAACCAGGCTCCGACGAGCAGATCTCCACTGGGGTCCTAGTAAACAAGGGAGTCAATACAGGCACTCTATCTCCGGGGACTCACGTCCAGAGCCTCTGGCCACTGGACAATCCCGGGCCATACACCAACTGGGACCACGGTTCCAACAGGAACCATCTGCTGTTCTATGGTAATGTAACGAAGAACACCGGGATCAACCCATACGATACTGGGTTCTCCTCTACTAGATTCTCTGAGGGAACCGGGAACTATGGGATAGCTTCCTACTCCAGCACCCTAGACAGGCTCATAAACCCCAGAGAGACCTGGACCGGCGTGACACCCCTATCAAGGGTCGGCACAGGACAGGTATCTTTCGGGGGGTGGGTGTACCCTGAGACTACAGGAAAGTTCTTCGAGTTCGTCATAGACGATACAGATCCAGATACAGAGAAGATATCTCTGGAGATCTACGATACAACCACCGTAAGACTTACTCGTTACGATTCTGCTGGCGCCGAGGTATGGGCCCACTCAGTATCTCATACCGGAACGTTGATTAGTGGCTGGCATCATGTGGGGGCTGATCTCTGGTATTCCCCATACACTACACTAAACCAATTCGGAAACAGCACCGGCACGTTCTACTTCAATGGGTCCGGCTCCAACTTCTCCTTCACTAGCCTGGCTGCTGGGGGATTCGACTACAGAGGCAACGTAGAAGACTCAGAATCCTCCGCCGTATTCCTTGGAAGAGGATTCCAAGGAAGTCTAGTAGATTGCTTCATAGTTGCAGACACTTACGACGAGGGCCCAGTAGTAGACTGGACAGGAGTAGCCAGCCCTTCCCTGAGCAAGGGAGGAGATTCTGACAGGATCTACTACAATGGGGTTAGGGTTACTGGAGTTACTATATCCGGATTCAACAGAGCCATAGCCCATCTGCCTCCAACGTCTGGCGGGACTGTAAAGTCTCACCTTTGGGCCGGCACCAACCTATATGCCATAGACGAGGCTGAGCACCTGAGCAACTTCGAGATACATGCAGCTCACGCCTTCGTAGAAGCTCTAGCTTACGTATACAAGTATGATGTGTCGCCCATAGACATGACCTTTGGGAGAACAGATTCTCCCATAAGGATAGGTCTTACTGTTCCACCTCATGCTGTTCCTCTTGCTAGGGTAGATTTCCCCAACTTCTCGGTGGACAATGCCATATCTACCATAAATCTAGCAGATGATACTCCAGAGAACCTGACAGCTTTCAGGAGAGGCAACTTCACACTGAGTGCCGACTCCATAAGTATAGCTCCCAGCTCTATATCCAGCTTCAAGAACATAAATAGCGGGATGTTCTCTGGGGCTGCAGATGTAACCTACAGCGAGCAAGTAGATACTAGAGACATAAGAGTCACTAGTCTAGCTGTTCCGTCTAGAGAACTAGATGAGACATCTGAGGCATTCTATGTCTATCTGGTTGGTCGTGGGGAGTGGGCAGTCAATGTCCTTGGCGCCCACCCACACCCAGAAACAGGAGAGCTATACACCCACACTACCGGCTCCATAGTTGACAACTACATGAGCAATCTGGAGAAGATCAAGTCGTCTATATCTCTATCGTATGGCGACGGGTCTCCTGCGGACGACATACTATGGGACATCGTGGTTAGCCCCTATACTCCAGAGAATCTGGACTCTGCCATCGAGAATAGCCAGGATATATTCCTGGATGGGGTCCTACCATCTGGATATGCCGGGACTCACTTCTCTGGAATGTTGCCTGACGGCAACTTCATGGTTGTCCTAGTCTCTCCCCACATTCCTAATGATGGGAGGACAGTGTGGGTCAAGTATCAGGGATACAACATATCCGACGGAACTCTGGATCCCAACCGTAAGGAAGTATACAACCCTGTTGTAGCTATCAGGGAGGAAGGTGCGCCGACATCATATTCCGTATCTCTAGACTCAAATAACGCAAATACTTATAGCGTAACCATATACGGAGTAGATGCCTCGGTGACAGGAAATATGGGATCATGATCTGGACAGACTATACTAGACTGCTGCTTCATCCGAGGGTTTCCAGGCCTCAGATGGCTCTTGCTCTGTATCCAGATTCAGAGTCTGGAGTCCAAGTTCAGGTCACCAGCACGACCATAGATCTGAAACTGGGAGGCAACACAGAATCCATAGGGTTTGTTGGTAAGAGCGTAGCTGATGTGGCTGCCGCCATAAACAGGAGCAGTATACCCATAAAGGCGTCGGCCCTATCCAGCGACCAGAACCTGTCAAGTGACGACTTGATCGGCCCAACTTCCTACAAGACAATACCTTCCGAGTTTTCGGTCTATGATCGAATAACCGGCAACGGTATAGTCCTCCGCACAACAGGATACTCAATATCTTATCGCCGGCTATCCAGAATAGAGCTACTACCTCCCCACACAGAGAGTCCTGGCCTGCCTTGGAGGCCACGGATAGCTATAGGGTCTTTTTCCATCAAGGGCGACAACAAGAAGAAGTTCCACTTCTCCATACCGGAGTACAAGAACCAAGTATGGTCTCCCCTCTATGGAAGACCTTTCAAGGATGTTCGTGGCTCCTACGTTACCATTCTCGAGGATGGCGCCATCCAAGTTCCAAGATACCCAATATTCTGGAACAACAACAATATCCTAATCTATTCCGACAACTCGCCTCTGGCGCCCTCCATAATAGAGGATGTAGATGTCTACAACGGTCTGATATACGTCAAGAAGGGCTCCCTCCTAACAGAGAACATAACAGTAGACTACACCTACCTAGAGAGGAACTACGAATACACTTACCTCAACGTAAACGGGCACTTCCAGCAGAATCCGTCCATACTCAACAAGTTCATCGTATTCTACCTGCTGCCAATAGAGAGTAGCGTCTCAGCCTATAGGAAACGCACCGTTTATCATAACATAGGGGATACCTTAGAGGAGGCTATAGACTCTATTAGGCCTGAGGATCCTAATGTTCCTTTCGTAGTTATCGGCGCCTACAACATACAACAGGTATCTCCTGCCTTCAGAACCACGGTACTAGACACCAGGGTTCTTGGCGGCGGCCTAGCCTCTCCAGAAGGAGTCGTCAGCCCGGTACACAACATACCTCCAGTCCCTGCCGTAGATGTGCCGCCCGATCAGGAACCCATAGAAGCAACATACCGGGATAGTGTATCCTACTTCGACATAGGACACTACGATGGGGACCCTTATCCGGGAGCAGCTTCCGTAGTAATAGATATCCCGGACGACCTCAGGCTTCTCTTCTCCGACAGAGCCATACGAGAACAGACCTCCAAGTTCGTAGCTGCTGGCGTCTACCCTCTCATAGAGCTAACAGAGAGGTCCGGACAGTTCGTTGAAGGTGTCAACGCCGACATATCCATGGTGGACAACCTGGATTTCTCCATAACCCACAGCGGAAAGAGCGGCATCTTCTGGCACCAGCTAGACTACGATATCCCTAGCGGAACAGTTATGGTTCCGTGGCCGTCTACGTTCGACGGCCCCACCTTCAACATAAAGACTGGCCAAATAATAGAGGTTTCTCCAGAAACCGGCTACTATCAGCCTTATCTGCACTCTGCTCCCATGACCGAGATAGAATGGGAGGAGAGAGAGCTACTCTCTACGGCCAACCCAAAGGACCCCACTCCGGTATTCTCCGAGTGGAGGAAGAGAAAGCTGGTAGATACCAGAGATGTCTCTTCTGGGATGGTTACCAAGGGCTACCTTGCCCTGGAGAGCGACAACACTACCAAGCAGTTCAGGAATATTTCCGTATTCAGCCCGGTAAGGACAGATACAACAGGAGAGATACTGACCGGCATTGTCAGAGAGGCCCTGTCCATAGTCAAGAGGTATGAGGGGTTCCTGGACTCCAACAACTATGTCACCAAGAGAGTATCGGACGTAACTCTGGGAACCACGGAGGCGGCGCCAGATTACCCAGGAATACACGACATATATCGTGGTATCTTCTCCCTGGCGGCCGAACCGGAGATAACTCCTGTCCTGTCTGGGGTGGTCTCTGGAGCAGAAACCACTCTCCTAAGCTCTCTAGATCCAGACATCATAACCAAGCTCTATGACGTTGACGTAGGAGCTTTCCACACTACTCCTGGGAGCTACAATCTCCCTCTCTATCTATTCCTAGATAGTCTAGGAGCGTATGTCGAATACGCCTCCAGAATATATGGGTCTGGTGATGTAAGATACCACTCTGGATGGTATGGCTTCGCTGTCGCCACCAACGCTCTATCTGGCATCCAAGAGGTGCCGCCGAACACCCTAAGCAGATACTGGATAAACCCCGAATACACTATAAATCCGGAAGGCCCATTCGTAACTGCTGTATCACTATCTGTAGAGACCGGCTACGCCAACATCGATCCCTCCAATGAGGACCACAGACTAACCCAGATCCTTCCAGGTTTCATGAGGCCGTTCTCCTATGCAGCCTCCCTAGACTCCTCCCACTTCGACAGCATGACCGGAGGGGTTCAAAACCTACCAAACAATCCTCTAAAATATATCCCCGGACATGTATACAACTCTGTCGTAGGGCTACTTGATCCTCTGGTCAAGTTCCTCCTTACCGGGGAGATGAAGGACAGTTCCTCCAACTCGGTAGCATCTGGCTGGTTCTCTCCCCACGATAGACTAGGAGAGTTCATAGGCAATATCTCCCGAGACCTATACAGGGTTACGGAATATCTGCTTCTTGGCCAGTCCTACGCTGGTGGGCCGGGGACAGAGGTGGGCCTAAGAGCCCAGGATGTTACTGGTCTAAGGGATACAGTCAGGACAGTTCTGGACATAGCTGCTCCCAGAGTCCATGAAAACCTAGTCCGAGGAGGAATCGTGGATCCAGAAACCCCGAAGCTGCTAGAAGTTATGGCTATGTGGGCGGCCGCAGGAAACAGAGACGACGCAACAGGCGGAAGCCTGTTCAACGTAGATGATGTCCACAAGACATACAGTGGTATCTACAATAGTGGCATCCGAGTCCTGATGAGGTCCCTGGTATCTCCAGAGGGGGATATGCAGCAGAGACTAACAGCTATGGGCAACTGGGAGGCTAGTGACGCCGCCCCACCAATAGATATATTCAATGCCCTATCGGCCGGCGCCACCCTAGACTCCCAATACCTACCATATCTCCAGGTAGCATTCAACATGCTGACAGGGAACTACAGCTATACGGGCGTATACCCTCCCGACGCCACTCTATCCAGCAAATATGGAGGTAAGGAGGTCGAAGTTCTCGAGGCTTTGACCACTGCCTTCAAGAGGCTGAAGTCTCTGTTCCCGGCCGTGGACGCTCTCTACCTATACCGGAACCTATAAGAATGGCTCTCCTAGACACTATTCTCAGAGTACTTAGCGAAGCCCAGAGGGGAGCCATAAAGGATCTGCTGGCCCGGATGAAGACCACCAGGCAGATAAGAACCCCCCGGGAGGAATTAAAGGCCTCCGAGGAGCTAAAGTCCCTCATAAACGAGAGTGGGAAGGTATTTACGCCCAAACTAGCCAAAGGGAGGATATCTTCCGAAGATCACAACAGCAACATGGCGCAGATCTTCGTAGATCTGTTCTCCCTATACACAGAGCTGGATGTCCTGGGTAAGGCGGCAACGGCCCAAAATGCTACTCTGGACAGCGAATATCTCAAGTCGATAGCCGCCGTCAGGCGTCTAATAACCGACGCCAGAACCTTCGCCCTGAGAAAACAGTATAAAGAATACACCGAAGTCTTCATAATAGACTTCGCATCTGCCAAGAACTTCTCTACTGCCAAGCCAAAAGCCCTGGTAAGCACCAAGACCCAGAGGCTGACTCTCCCTGCCATATCGGTAAATCGTGCCCACCTCCCCAATAGAAACGAGCACGTAACTACCGTATACACTAATACTGTATCTCCGGGAGATAGATTCGAGAAGGATCTAGATCCTATGGGGATGGTGGATCAGAAGCCAGAGACCTTCTGGGCCACCCTCATAATGACCGACGTTCCAGTTACACAGGAGTATCTGACATCCGGAGACAAGAAAATAACCGTAAATGGCCCAGTAGTAGAGATTTATGTAAGCTTTTCCGGCCTAGAAAGGCTAAATGTAGTACGGGTTCTTCCATTTGGGAACATCCCAATATCGGTGATAGATGTGGCCTACAGGCCGAGCAAGTCTTCCAAAGTCTTTAGAAGTCTGCCCCTAACAAACACCGAACCCAGCCTGAACTGGATAGAGGTTTCTTTCCCTCCAATCCACGCCGCAGAGATACGGATATCTGTAGCACAGGAGAGCCCTAGGCAAAGCCTACTCACCCTGCCTAGGTCCCTAGTAGTAAATACGGACATATTCCAGCACGTAGTAAGAGAGCGTGCCAGGCAGCTAATCGGCAATGTTTTCTTCGACAGCGACCTAAGAAGAGAGATAGCTGCCTCAGAATCCCTCTTAGAGGGCGCCAGGGCCGATCTGGAGAAGCTTCTGAACTTCAAAGGTCCCCAGGTATCAGATACCGATCTGAAGGCCACACAGGCCATTCTGGAGGCTCTCAACGGCGTCTACGATCTGATCCAGGATAGCGACGACCTAATAGACGTCTCCAAGTATGAATACCTGGTAGGCATCCGGGACATAGAGACTTCCTACGAGGTCTATGCCCCCGAAGCACACTTCGAGAGTGAGCTGTATCAGCCACAAGCTACTCTATCTGAGGTGTCCATAGAGGTAGACTCCTCCAGAATACCCAGGAAGAATTCCTGGGGAGAGTACTTCGATACGTCCGTAGAGTGGACCTTGGACTTGGGCGAGGGACGCCTCATCCCCATACATCCCATAAACGAAACAGGGAAATTTTCCACACCTACTGTCCAGGGAGAGCTTCTTCAGTTCTCCAGGATAGACAAGAAGGCCAATACGAGGTTGGGTGCCGACACCAACAACGTCCTAGCCCTAAAGCAAGACGGCAATATCCTACCAAAGACAGGATATACCGTAGTAAGGAACGTAGCCACCATCCCCACTCTAACCATCACCCTGAATGATGATTACTGGGATCCCAACAGCCTGTATACGGTGGACTACGAGGTATCTCCAGAGTCTACTAGAGTGGATGTGTTGGAGCATCTATCTCCCAGGATGCTCAGCGATCCGGAGGTTCACCCAGAGTCCGGCCCGGACAACGACATAATCCTAAAGAGATACCCGTACGTCAGATACGAGATCATAAACAGGACTGGAAACTTTACCAAAGCTACAGGTGAGGCCAAATGGACCTATACTCCTCCAGAGCCTGTTCTATTCTCTGGGCAGGTATTGATCACTCCTACCGTCCTTGACAGCGTTAACTCAGTCATAACCTCAGGAGAGATAACCGGTTATCTCGTCACTGGTAGGTGGGGAGACCACAGTGGTGAGAGCCCGATAGACGCCTCCACCCTTACGTCAGCCTATCTTGCCGGCACAGATGGATTTGGGTATTACACCCAATTCCAAGACGTAAGAAGGAATTCCAGACTCACTGGAACGTTGTCTACCACTGGACTAATATTCACCAGTCCGCCGGAATTCACCATAGCTGAGATAAAGGAATTCCCTTCCGGCGCCACAACCGGATTCGACTTCGTTCAAAACACTGGTTATCTGACCCTAGACTACAATCTAGGTGTTGGATTCGAGGTTGGAGACAGGATATTCGTTTTCGACGATTCTGTCTATGAGCCTCTAAAGGTCACAGTAGCAGGGAGGGCGGCCAAGAACATAACAGACTACGAAAAACTTGAGCATCCTGCCTTCTCCATATCCACGGATAGGGACAAGGAATACGAGTTCATCCACGCAGGGAGAAGGTTGTATTTCAACCAAGCACTCCCCGGAGAGGCCAAAGTTACCTACGAATGGGTTACCGAGCATCTCAAGGTTCTAGGTACTCTTCGCTGTAACAAGGCCATATCTCCAGACTCTACTCCTGTGGTGGAAGAAATACGAGTATTGATGAATACCAGTGTGCTATGATCTGCGACAAATGCCAGGACGAGGCAGAATGGATCGTCATCTATGATGATGAGATCCTTTATCTCTGTGATCCTCATCGGATCCAGAGCATCCTAAAACGTAAACCCTTAGATTACAAATGTTTACACTATGAAAGACAAGAAGCTGAATGCAGCAGCACGGAAGAAACTTAAGTCTTCCCAGTTCTGTGGACCTAATAGGTCGGATTGGCCCTCTTAGAGAGTGATCTCTAAGATGCACTGGGTGAATTCGGTGAAGGCTGAGACATATGGCACATTTGACCTACAGTAAGACCTTTCAACAGGCTGTAATAAGAGCCAAGCAATCTGGCTCTACTGTGGAGGAAATCACCAACAAGTTTGGTATATCCAAATACAGTCTGTACAAGATCCTATGGTTGAATGACGCCATGCCAATACCGAGCCAAGCCTCAGCGGGCAATGTTCCTGAGGAAGGTGTAGAGCATAGGAATCTGAGTCCCAACAATAATGATTCCCACGAGCGCCCAGCATCTTTATGGCCCTACAAGTCAGACAGA
>RFGN01000354.1 GCA_003696645.1 Gammaproteobacteria bacterium
ATAACTCATTGTTCGTATGCCATGATACAACCACTGGTGCCGCAGTCTGGGAGCGATTGGATGGTCCAAAAAACAACTACGCGGCAACAACCGCCCCAACATCCAATAATGATGCCACAGAAGGCTACGAGGTCGGCTCTCTGTGGGTAGATACTACCAACAAACAAACATACATCTGCTACTCGGCATCTACTGGGGCAGCCAAGTGGGAGCGCCTTGACCAGCCCCTATTCCATGTCAGCAACACACCACCGAGCGTTTTCAATAGCAGCGACACAGGTTTTGAAATCGGATCCTTGTGGTTCGATACCCAAGCCGGGAACATGTATGCCTGCTATGACGATACCCCCTTCTTTGCTATCTGGAAACGTGTAAACGCCAAGAAGGTGCAGGCGGCCACATTCGCTCCAACGGCCAATGATGACAACACCGCCGGGTATGAAGCCGGTTCATTGTGGGTCGATACCAATACAAGGAAACTTTACGTATGCATCAATCCGGGAGCCGGAGTTGCTGAATGGGAACGGGTTGACCAGCCCAAGATTAATGTAGGGACAACTGCGCCCACAGCAAATGACGATGATACCCAAAGGTATGAACCGGGTTCCATGTGGTTCGACACAACCGCACGAAAGACCTATGTCTGCTATGATGCAACCACTGGAGCAGCGGTGTGGGGAGACATCTCTACAGCCAAATCGAATGTGGCTACCATACCCCCTACTGTTACTGATGACAGCACGAAAGGATACGAAGTCGGTTCTCTATGGATCGACTCTGCAAAGGCCAAATCGTATATCTGCTACGATGCAACTGCTGGAGCAGCCGTATGGGAACGAGTAGATTCCCCGAAACTGAACGTGGGCGCTGCTGCTCCGACAATCGCCGATGACTCCACAAAGGGTTACGAGGCTGGGGCAATTTGGCTGGATACTGTAACGAACCGGAGCTACATCTGCGTAGATGCCACGGCGGGCGCTGCTCGATGGGTTCGAACATCCAATCCCAAGATTGGCACTGGAACCAGTAATCCAACAGCCACTACGGATTCATCTCAAGGATACGAGGTAGGTTCGTTATTCATCAATACAGCCACCAATAGCGTATTCGTTGCAGCATCTGTTGCCACAGGGAACGCTGTATGGAAAAAGATCGACAACATCAAAAACGCATTTACCTATGCAGCACCAACAGCATCCGATGATGTTAATGCTGGATACGAAGTAGGGTCAATCTGGACCGATGCAGGTTCTGGGACCGTATATATCTGTGAGGATGCAACCGCTTCCGCAGCCAAGTGGTCTCGAATCAACAACGCCAAAACCGGGATCACCACCACTGATCCAACATTCGCCAATGACGCCATAGGGGGTTACGAGGTTGGGTCGATCTGGGTCAACATGGTGACCAAAAAGGTGTTCATGTGCGTCAACTCGTCACCCGGTTCAGCAGTATGGGTTCCGCTGACAAGTATCAAGAACAATGTAGCCGCCACTGCTCCGAGCAATACCGATGATTCATCAGCAGGCTATGAAGTGGGTTCTCTATGGGTGGATACTGCTGCACAAACCGTATACTTGTGCATGGATGCTACTGCCAGTGCAGCCATCTGGGAGAGGCTGGATAATGCCAAGAACAACACAGCAGCAACCTCCCCGACCGCCAATGACGATCTGTCAGCTGGATACGAAGTCGGCTCTCTGTGGTTCGATACTGGGAACAACAAGGTCTTTGTGTGCCAAGACAACACCACTGGCTCCGCACAATGGGTGGAGATCGAAACAACCAAGATTGGTGTCTCGGCAGCCAACCCAACCGCAACAGATGATTCCTCGGCAGGATACATCATTGGTTCTCTATGGGTGAACACATCAACCCAAAAGGCGTTCGTGTGTGTTGACAATACGGCTTCGGCGGCGGTCTGGCAACAGCTTATCAATGCCAAGGGCACTGTAACGACCATCCCTCCCACTGCAACAGATGATTCATCGGCTGGATATGAGCCCGGTTCATGGTGGGTCAACACGACAGACAATCAATTCTTTATCTGCTACGATGCAACTGCTGGAGCAGCCGTATGGGAACGAATCGACCAGCCGGTAATGAATGTCTCGGCCAGCGCTCCGACAGCCTCGGATGATGCTACCAAGGGATACGAAGCTGGATCCATTTGGGTCGATACTGCAGCCAAGAAATCATACATGTGCCTAGATGCCAGCAATGGTGCCGCTGTATGGAAACCAATGGATACTCCGAAGCTAGGGTCGGGTGCCTTCGGGCCACTGGTTTCGGACGATTCAACCAAAGGTTACGAAATAGGCTCTCTGTTCCACAATACCACCACTAATAAGTTCTATGTGGCAGCAGATGTTACACCGGGAGCAGCTGTATGGGAACTCATCACCGAACGAAAATTCACGACGGCATCTGTTCCTCCAAGCGGCTCGGACAACAGCGCTGCTGGCTTTGATGTTGGTTCAATCTGGATCGATTCCACTGCAGGTCACGTATATATCTGTCGTGATCTATCCACGGCAGTAGCACAATGGGAGCGCATCGACAACATCCCAGCAAGCGTCACTACCGCTGACCCGACATCTACCGACGATTCATCAGCCGGGTATGAAATTGGGTCGGTCTGGGTGAATACCACTACGCAAAAGGTATTCATCTGTGTAGATGATGCCGTTGGGGCGGCAGTCTGGATCCCATCATCTGGGGTGAAGAACAATGTGAGCAATGCTGCTCCAACCACAACAGATGATTCCTCAGCAAGCTATTCTGTTGGTTCATTGTGGTTCGATACCGCCGCTCAGAATACATATGTGTGTCTTGATGCCACTATTGGTGCGGCTGTCTGGGAACGGCTGGATTCCCCGAAATACACTCGTGCGACTACCGCTCCCGCAGCAACTGATGATTCCACCAAGGGCTATGAAGCAGGTTCTCTGTGGTTCGATACCTCGGCACGGAAAACGTATGTGTGCTATGATGCCACTGCGAATGCGGCTGTCTGGTTGACTGTCAGCAGTCCCCAGCTCAATGCTGCAGCAACTTCTCCGGCGGCAACCGATGATGCCTCCAAGGGATATGAAATTGGTTCTCTGTGGGTCGATACCTCAACAGGGACGACTTATGTATGCCTTGATGCAACCACTAGTAGTGCAGTATGGGAGCGTTTGGATCAACCGAAATTCTCCATCTCCAATGTTGCACCAACAGCAACTGATGATTCCGCAAGCGGCTATGAAGTGGGGTCATTCTGGTTCGACACCTCGTCACAGAAAACTTACGTATGCTATGATGCCACAGCTGGTGCAGCGATCTGGAAAGCACTCGGATCAGCTAACGCGGTTGTATCCGCGACCGACCCGACAGTCACCGATGATAACACCGCCGGTCACGCAGTAGGAACGCTCTGGGTCAATACTACTACGAATACCGCATATGTCGCAGTAGATGTCACGACTGGTGCCGCGATATGGAAGCAGATCACTCACAATAGCCGGGTATTCATCACGGATACTGCGACTAATCCAGCAACACCCGGTTCGCCGACTACAGCAGAAGCTATGGGGGCAGCAGGTGCTGTCAAGAATGTCATCGTGCATTACAATGGAACGGACACGGAGACTTCTGATCCGACTCACGTGTGGTATGTCGATGATGGAGGAAATTTCACCAAAATCGAGTCTCCGCTCGGTGATACGCCAACCAATATCACGCTCACCTTCGATGCCAACAATCAAGCAGCCGTTCCGATCAATTCGGATCACGTCATTGCAACGTTGGCCCACAACAATCCTCCGGGCACCTATACACTGCTTGCCCCGACTGGAGGAAAAGTAGGCGCTATCTTGGATCTCGTTGTTACAACGACCTCCACAGCTGGTGCAGTTCTGGAATTCCAAAACGGGGGCTATTATTCTGCCGGTGGTGCTCAAAGGGTGTATGCAGCGACCGTCTATCCCAACGGTCCTCTGGAAGTAAGATTCATCAAGGACAAATCTGGTAAATGGTATCAGGAATCTGATAGATCATATAAACTCGTCAACCCAGTAGATCTGAAGAACGAAGGCCATCTCAGCACTGATGACATTTATATCAGCAATCTTGGTGACTATGTAGTTCCTATAAATACGACCGCTCCGTATTTCGGTATTTATGGGTATAAAATTGATGATAGATCAGCTACTGCAAACACTGCCTATTATGACGAACTGTTCAATACTAGCACTGTAAATGCTGATTTGCAACCCCATTTTGATGTTTATGCCAATGAGGCCCTGAAATTCACTGCTGGAGGACCATCGTTAGTAAACATTCTCCCACCAGTCTCGAAAGACAAGAACTCCAGCATCTTCTCACCACGGAGAATCGTTATCGTCAACGAGGATACACAACCACATAACGTAGCATTTGATCAAGCAGCCTATGTGGATGAACGTGGGACGCCGATTGGGACCATTCAGATTGGTCCTGCTACAGCCTCTCAGAAAACGATCCGGATGTTCACCTTCCACGAAACATATGAGAATGGAAGGGCCGTATATCGGCTGCTTGGTTCGGCAACAACCAATGATGGTATGCCTTCCGTAAATGTGAACAGCAGTGGAACCCCAGCCCTCAATACGCGAGAGTTGCTGGATGATCTGGCAGTCATCACCCGAACGCTACCACATGCAACAGGTAGTGGAAAAATCATTGAGTTCCAAACAGGTAGCAACGCCTTCGGGAACCCCAAAACTATTGCTGTTACGCCAGGAGACAGCCTCAATGGGGTTAACGGCGGCACATACACCATCATGTTCAACAATACCACCTACCGAGCTACCGATTATGGTG
>RFGN01000355.1 GCA_003696645.1 Gammaproteobacteria bacterium
CAGCAATATCGGCTTCGCTTTACAGCAAGCCATGCGCAACATCGAGCAGGCCAACCCCGACACATTGCATGGCATCTTTGGCGATGCGCAGTGGACCAATAAGGAGCGGCTGCCGGACAGCCTTCTCAAGGATCTGATCGAACACTTTTCCCAACTGAGTCTGGGCAACGAGCAATGCCGCTCAGACGTTCTTGGCCAGGCCTACGAATATCTGATCAAGAAGTTTGCCGATCTGACGAATAAGAAGGCCGGAGAGTTCTATACACCGAGGCCTGTTGTCTCTCTCATGATGCGCATCCTGGAACCACGGGCGGGAGAAACGATCTATGACCCTGCGTGTGGTACCGGGGGAATGCTCTTGGAGGCCCTGCACTATGTGAAGGTGCATGGTGGGGATGAGCATTTGATGCTCGGCAAGCTGTATGGTCAGGAAAAGAATCTGACCACATCGTCCATTGCCCGCATGAACCTTTTTCTCCATGGTGCAGAGGACTTCCACATCGAACGCGGAGACACCCTGCGTCAACCCGCATTCTACTCTGGGGACAGCCTGGCCACATTCGATTGCGTGATTGCCAATCCTCCCTTTTCGCTGAAGAAATGGGGAGAAGATGTCTGGATCAATGATCCCTATGGGCGAAATTTTGCCGGGGTGCCGCCTGCAAACTCCGCCGACTACGCCTGGGTGCAACACATGATCAAATCGATGGCGATCAGAACTGGTCGCATGGCCGTGGTTTTGCCGCATGGCGTACTGTTTCGCATGAGCAAGGAAGGCAAGATTCGTCGCAAGATCCTTGAAATGGATTTGCTGGAAGCGGTCATTGGTCTGGGGCCGAACCTCTTTTACGGGACTGGGCTTGCGGCCTGCATCCTGGTTTTCCGGGCTGCCAAGCCTTCTGAACATCGGCAGAAAGTCCTCTTTATCGATGCATCCAAAGAATTCAAAACCGGACGGGCCCAGAATGAGTTACTGCCCGAGCATGTGGAGAGGATTTATCGCTGGTACAAGGAATTCCGGGACATCGAGGGCGTATGCCACGTTGCCACCCTCGACGAGATTCGCGACAACGATTACAACCTGAATATCCCCCGGTATGTCGAGCCCGTCATTGAGGAGGAGTCCATTAGCGTTGATGAGGCCATTGCAAACCTCAAGCAATCACTCCAAGCGGCCTATGCAGCAGAAGACCGGCTCAAAGAACTGCTGCAACGTGAGGGTCTATTGTGAGGGTTTATCAATATAAGTCACCGCTTGGCCTTTTCCTTATCAAACCACAAACCAGTGGTCGGTGGGGGTTGTGGTTCAAAGGGGAATTGCTTGGTTCTTATCACTCGGCCATGGCGGCGGCCGACGATGTCTACATGCAGGCTACGGGTGATTACGCTTGGGACACTCTGAAAGGGGTACGTATCCCTATGGATATTTCGGAATGGGAAGTGGTAGAGCGATGAAGAAAAGCATCCGCATCTCCCAATCTGAGCTCGAATCCTATCTCTGGGGTGCTGCGACCCTGCTGCGCGGGCACATTGATGCCGGCGACTACAAGCAATTCATTTTCCCATTGTTGTTCTACAAACGATTGTGCGATGTCTATGACGAAGAGGTGGCTGAAGCCCTTGAGGAATCCGGCGGGGATCGGGATTACGCGGATATGCCCGAGCAGCACCGTTTCCAGATTCCCCCGCATGCTCATTGGAATGCGGTGCGTTCCCAGGTGACGAACGTTGGGAAGGCTATTCAGGATGCCCTGAGGGAAATTGAGAAG
>RFGN01000356.1 GCA_003696645.1 Gammaproteobacteria bacterium
GCTGTCTCCCAAAACAGGGAATCTCGAACTGCTCGATAGAGAAGAGCCTTTTCTGGTCATGCCCTATCATGTCAACCTTGGTTATCCTCTTGAAATCAAGGTTGGTCCGCGAGGTTGTCTTGGGGTTTGGGGGTCATTCTGGAAAGATAAAGCAGAAACCATCTTGGTAGAGACGGCCGATGAGCTGGTTGAAGTATTGGAAAATTTCCATGACACGATTGCCGAGATACCAGTGTTCAGGCCGTTGTTGGATGGCAGCACTGACATCCTTGGTTATTTGAAGGATTGTGCGCGGCAGCGAAGCATCCTTGCAGCAGCTACATCTCCAGATGAATTGAAAGTCGGGGACACCTTCGGCATCAAAATCTTGGCAGACACTGCATGGGCATATGCCCACACCGCTCTAGGCAAATACCAGTGGCGGGTATATGGTCGCAATGCCAATATGGCAGCAATCACCCACTATCTGAACGACAGGAACCTTCCGATAGTGCATTTGGCGAAAGAAGTAAGCAACCAGTCTGCCATCAAGTCATGGGTTTGCGAGAGTAGCGAATCCGTGATGCAGATCTTCATGGAAGCCAACAGCAACAAGTTTCAGATTGTTCAGATCATTGGCAACATGGTGATCCGTGTGACATATTCTGACGGCGGCCCGAGCGCAAACAACAACATCTTGATCATGGCATATGATGGGGATGATCCAGAGGTTCTCTTCTTGGAACCCTTGACCCACCATACCATTGATGCAGACTTGAAGAAGGTGATAGAGGCTCTACATCATCATGATGTGAGGTTCATGCTGAAAGACCGTGATGGCAAATTGGAACTCGTAAAGGACATCCTCTATGAACCGGAGAATCTCCGGCATCTGGATGTTCTTCTCTAGGGAGATCTCGATGAAATACATTCTAATGATGGTGGCAGTTTTTGGGATTGGAAGCACCCCGGCCCTCGCGGATGAGTGTGTGAAACCCCCATTCGAGAACATGATCGAGGATGCCGATAATACCTTTTCGGCTCATTTCGCATGGTCCTTCTGTGCCGAGATCGGCGCTTCGTTCCATCACATCATCTCCCACTCCGATGACGTGCATGAAATGCTTGCAATGGTTGATCGTATGCGGGTTTTCAACAGGGAAATTCCTCAAGAGCACAAGGATTACTTGAAAATGCTCGCGGTGCTTGCTTATAGTGATAATGGGCAATGTCGCGGAGCACTTGCTGACTTGGCAACTGTTTTCTGCAAC
>RFGN01000357.1 GCA_003696645.1 Gammaproteobacteria bacterium
CCTGCAGGTACTCCTGTCATGGATACAAGGTGGAGCTCGATGGATGGGGATTTTGTCTATTGTTCAGGTGATGGACCTTCGGATGATGTTGGCTTTTTGAAGGAGATTATCAAGGAACTGGAACAAGAATTAAACATCGATCCCTCCAGGATTTACATGGTTGGGTTTTCCAGCGGTGCCCAGATGGCCTACCGCTGTGCGGTAGAAATGGGAGATCAGATTGCGGCTGTAGTAGAGTCAGGTGCCTCACATTATCAGAATACGAGTTACACTACACAAAGAGATGTGCCAATAACATTCCAACTTGGGAACATGGATGAAACATGGGTCAGTGGGGTTTCTGAGGTTCCAATGGAACTCTTCGATAGTTTGTTAAACAACTATTATGTGTTTCAGCGAATCATTAAAAACCACACGGAATCTTTTCATTATCAGTCGGACTATTCAGTGAGCGGGGATACAACTGTATCGCTTACAGCCAGGTTTGATCCACTTACTGGTGGCAGTAACAGAGAGTTCAAAATAACATTGATTAATGGGCTTGAGCACAAGTACCCGAATACGGTGAATCATCCGATGAACGGGGCTGAAGTGAACTGGGAGTGGCTTAGACAATTCAGCCTTTAGTACCCTCTAGCGTCCAGGACTTGATTAGAAACGTCCGGCACCCCACAAATGTGATGCGTTACACGTAACGCGCAAGGTACTTGGATAAACTTTCATAATCCCCATAATCCCCATAATCCCTGCCCTGTCCGGCTGACAGACGGGCTGGCCGCAGACAGGCTCATAAACTCCGACAAACCACAGCGTAATCGGAGTTAAAAACAGAGTTGAACAGAGTGTTCCTGGTAACCGACAACATCCTCATAATCCCCATAATCCTCTATAATCCTCTATAATCCCTGTCTGCCGACAGGCAGGCTCTATAACCCTCGCTGGCGCACGGGCTCCTGCCCGGCGCCTCCAGTCCGGCGCCCCCTGTGCCACTCACTTCCATCTCATCTCATCGATGTTCTTCTGAAAATACAGCTCTTTGTTGGTCATGTCGAAGGCGCAGAGGTGGCCCAGGCCGGGCAGGTGAACGGCATAACAG
>RFGN01000358.1 GCA_003696645.1 Gammaproteobacteria bacterium
GGGGAGCTACACATCGGCATTCTCCTGGAAAACATGAGGCGAGAGGGATTTGAAATGGCCGTTTCACGGCCGACGGTCATCGTTCGTGAACAGGACGGCATCAAACAGGAGCCCTATGAACACGTCACTGTGGATGTCCCCAAGGAATATCAGGGCGCAGTCATTGAGAAACTAGGCAAACGTGGCGCGGAAATGACCCACATGCAGACCAACCCTGATGGAACAACCCGTATTGAATTCATCTGTCCGACACGCGGCTTGATCGGCTATGCATCCGAGTTTCTGACCGATACCAAAGGTACAGGCGTGCTTCATCACGTTTTCCATGACTACGGACCATATATCGGTTCCATGCCCGGTCGGTCTAATGGCGTGCTTGTATCCATGGTGGACGGGGAGGCTGTAGCCTACGCGCTATGGAAGCTTCAGGAACGCGGCAAAATGTTCATTGGACCAGGCGAAAGGGTCTATGAGGGCATGATCATTGGCATCCATAACCGGGATACCGATCTGGTCGTCAATCCGGTCAAGGGCAAGAAGCTGACGAATATTCGTGCCTCGGGAAAGGATGACGCCATCGATCTTGTGCCACCGATTCCCCTGACGCTTGAACGGGCCATCGAATTCATTGCTGAAGATGAGCTGGTCGAGATCACCCCTAAATCCATCCGTCTCAGGAAGCGGCTGCTGAAGGAAAACGAACGCAAGCGGGCAACAAGGGTTTCCGACGCCTGAGCGTCCGATGATCCCAGCCATTTATGGCACAGCGATTGCCCGTTCCATGACCGTTCCAGCCCTGAGACGGTCAACAATATCCATGCCCTGAACGACCTGGCCGAAGATGGTGTACTTTCCATCGAGATGAGGAAGATCCACATAGCAGATGTAGAATTGGCTGCCAGCTGAAACCGGATCCGCAGCCCTAGCCATGGCCACCGTACCGCGATGATGCCGTCGCACATTGAATTCGGCCCGGATCTTGTATCCAGGACCTCCCGTTCCATCGCCTTTGGGATTACCGCCCTGAGCCACAAAGCCTGGAATCACGCGATGAAAACACAGGCCATCATAAAAACTGGATCTCTCCAGTTTTTTGAAGTTGGCCACAGTATCGGGGGCATTGTCAGGGAAAAGTTCGATCATGATATCACCAAATTCGGTCGTGATACAAACATGCTGCTCCTCGGGTATCCCCGGATAGCTTGCAGTTGGTGCCTTCCTGAATGAGAAAAAATGCATGAGGCAATCCTTTTTTTGACTGTCCGCATTGGACTTATGTCAGCCACTCCTTGGCGGAAGGAAGTACCTTGAGAGGATGCAGCACCATGCCGCGCAGTCCTGGCCTCACACGCCCTGTTCCCAGCAGTCTGTTTCCATGGAAAACAGCAAGCTCACACGCCGTCTCCACATTGACGGGCAGCCGCTGTCCATGAACAAAACGTCTGGACTGGCTCATATCAAGCTCACATCGCGGAAGATGGGCAAGCCACGTCTCCAAAGA
>RFGN01000359.1 GCA_003696645.1 Gammaproteobacteria bacterium
GCCCATGCGGATGCCATAAAGCCCGCCGACCAGTTGCTCTCCCAACCAGCACTCTACCGAGTGGGCATGTCCCATTTCATGCAGAAGGGTGTAGGCCCGAATCATGGCTTCTGTCAACCAGGTTCCCTGTTCCTGCCGTTTCCTGGGTCCGGTATTGCGGTGGGCGCAGGCGTGGATGACAGCAGGGAATGCCTGGTTGAATGTGACCCGGTAACCCCGGTTTCTGATCGATTTCTGCAGGCTTCTGGATATCCTCAATTGTTCCGGGAACAATACGCAACGGGGGTCCGGTGACCACCACAGGATGGGTTGGCCTTCGCTGTACCAGGGAAAGATGCCCTGTCGGTAGGCATGCAGCAGTCGTTCTGGATGCAAATCTCCTCCGATGGCCAGAAGTCCATCGGGTTCGATCAGGGCTGTTTCCGGATCAGGAAACTGATGATAAGGCGTTGTCGTGGTCAACAGGGCAGGGGCAAACCTCGTTGACCGGGTCATGTCAGGGCAGGTGGACAGGACCGGGTGGGGTCCAGTCGGGTTTTCGGTGTTCGGCGATTACGGTGGTATAGATACCTCCACGGACATAGAATTCTGCCGTCACGCGCATGAAGCGCGGCTGGCAGGCCGATACCAGGTCGGACAGAATGGTGTTGGTCACGGCTTCGTGGAAGGCACCTTCATCCCGGTAGGACCACATATACAATTTGAGGGATTTCAGTTCGATACAGAGCCTGTCTGCGATGTATTCTATGTGGATGGTGGCGAAATCAGGTTGCCCGGTCTTGGGACACAGGCAGGTGAATTCAGGAACACGAATACGGATGGTATAGTCCCGCTCCGGATTGGCGTTTTCAAAGGTTTCGAGATTTTTGCTGGGTTTTGTACTCATGGCCGTACAGATCATACACAAAAACACTCAGGTGTGCGATAGTGTATCGGAACAGGCTTGTAAACTAGAAATCGGAGGCCATAAATGCGACACATTTTTTTTGCAATCCTGCTGGGTTTGTTGGTGATGCAAGACAGCATGGCCAGGGAGATTGAAGGGGTCATGCTCCCTGAACAGATAGAGGTGGAAGGAAAGACCCTGTATCTGAATGGTGCCGGGATACGCTCAAAATTTTTCTTCGATATCTATGTAGGAGCCTTGTATCTTCCACAGAAGATATCCGATGTCAGGCAGATATTGGCGCTGCAGGATACCAGAAAGGTGACCATGCATTTTCTGTATCGCCATATCAGCCAGAAAAAGATGCGTAATGCCTGGGAGGAGGGGTTTCGGGAAAACCTCGCCAGAGAGGAATGGGTGGCTCTGGAAGATCGCATACGACTATTTCAGGGCTTTTTCTCTGATGTCAACCGTGGAGATGTGTATGAATTCGAGATGCTTCCGGAAGGCAGGACGATCATCCGTGGCACCAGAGTCCGAGGGATAAAAAAGGAAAAACACCTCGTGCCACTCGGGAGTATCGATGGCAAGGATTTTCAACGGGCGCTCTTGCTGGTCTGGCTGGGCCATGAACCGGCTGATGAAGATCTGAAAGCGGCGATGCTTGGGCATTAAAAAATCAGGCCGATATCGATCATATTCCGTCGATATCGGCGGGTTTTCTTGCTATAGTTTGCCGCCATGCAATTGAAGAAGATCAGGCTTGCCGGATTCAAGTCCTTTGTCGATCCAACCACCATTGTCTTGCCGAGCAATCTCGTCGGAGTCGTTGGGCCCAATGGCTGCGGCAAGTCCAACATCATTGATGCTGTGCGCTGGGTGCTGGGCGAAAGCCGGGCCAGGCAGCTGCGCGGCGAATCCATGGATGATGTGATCTTCAATGGTTCATCGGCGCGCAAACCGGTCGGCAAGGCAATGGTTGATCTGATCTTTGACAATTCCAGTGGCCGGATTGGTGGACAGTATGCCCAATATCAGGAGATCTCCATACGTCGGGAATTGACGCGTGACGGGGCCTCCAGTTATTTTCTGAACGGCACCCGCTGCCGGCGTCGCGATATTCAGGATGTGTTTCTGGGCACCGGTCTGGGTCCAGGCAGTTATGCCATCATCGAGCAGGGCATGATCTCCCGCCTGGTAGAGGCCAAACCCGAGGAACTGCGTGGTTATCTGGAGGAGGCTGCCGGTATTTCCAGATACAAGGAACGCCGCAGAGAGACCGAGCATCGTCTCAACAGAACGAATGAAAACCTTTTGAGAATCAAGGATATTCATGAAGAAATTGAAAAAAGACTGAAAGTCCTTGAGCGCCAGGCCGCTCAGGCCGAAAAATATCGGGAATACAAGGAACAGGCCCGTGAATTGCAGGCCCTGATGATCGCCAGGGAACTGCAGGGCCTTGCAGAGGAGGTACAGCAAAAACAGCAGGCATTGCAGACGGCTTCTGTTGAAATGGAAAGGCTCAATGCCGAGCAGACGACCATAGAAAGCACGATGGAGTCGACCAGGCTTGAATACCAGGAGGCTTCGGAACGTTTCGACAAGGTTCTGGGCGATTATCACGGCATTGGGAGCAAGGTTTCGCATCTCGAAAGCTCGATTCAGCATGCCAAGCAACAACGGGAGCAGAA
>RFGN01000360.1 GCA_003696645.1 Gammaproteobacteria bacterium
CGACCTTAAATTCTTCCGTGTAACGCTTGCCACTCATCGTGACCTCCTTCGAGCTAAATTATGTAGCTCTCAGGTGTCTAGTAAATTAGTGGCGATTCAGTATTGTGTTCCAGAGTAAGGGAGCCAGTTTCCGGGTTTTCGAGTACTGTGAAGTCCATATCAAATTCACCGGCGGAAAAGTCGCCAGTGCCGGGTGACAGTACAGGATGCGGATATCTCGTCTCTTCCGAAAATCTCATGTTGTTGTCTCCAGAGATTCTGTACGAGAGACTGCAATGAGTTCGATCGGGCCTTCATAGGGCTCGTCAAAGGTGACCGTGACAGATTCGCGTTGTCCGGTATTCGCTTCAATAATGATTGCGCCGGAATCTACCGTACCTTTGCTGGTACTTTCGACAACCAGGTTTTCCGGTTTGTCGATGCCGGTGGCTTCCACCCGAAGTTCGATAAGACCATCCGATTCCGGAGTGAAATGAATCTCTCTGGAGATGGCAGCTCCGGAACTGTTAGTCCGGATGCGGTTGCGGACATCCTTGAGGGTAACCGGTTGACGATAACCGCGAGTGCCTTGGCCCTCCGATCCAGAACCTGTTCCCTTCCCGGTTCCGCCACCGTTACCAGATTGTCCCTTTCCGGTTCTGCTACTGCCGCCCTCACGGCCTCCGTTGGGAACAGGGGCTGGTCGCGGTTTCTTTTGTCCTTTTCGTTGGGATTTGTAGGTATATCGCTCCGGGTCGGGCTCGGCATCCGGATCAGGAGGAGCTTGTCCCTGTCCCGGGTCAGCAAAAAACCTTCCAAGTTCGTCAAGAACCACAGCACCTTCGTGTTTTACTCCTGTGGTTTCCTTGATGATGTTCCGAAGTTCTCTCCCGAGCCGCTTCATCGCACGAGCGGCATCTACTCGTTTGCCGGAATCGGAGATGCGTTCGGCAGAAAAACCGTCATGAGAAGGGTTTTCGAGTTTTTTCAGAAATGCGCTGGTATCGGCGTCTTTGGGTTCGACAAGGACGACAAAATCCCGTGATCCGGGGAAACGTGCCAAAGAGTGACCAAAATGCCTCAGATTGTCGGTTATGAGCATTCCGTTGCGAATAAAGCCGATTCGGCGAGGCATGCCCTCTTCGATCAGCACACGGACACGCATTCTGCCGAGGCCGGGTATGTCGAGAATCTGTTCTTCTGCGATATCGGAAACCATGCAGCGGTAGAGTTGTTGTGCAAAGACAAGATCATTCTTGTGGCCAGCGAGCTCCGCAGCATTGACAATATCCTGGCGGGTCAGCAGGTCTTCAAGCGTATTCCGGTTTATGTTGACCTTCCCGCCGTCGACTTCAAATACCATATCCTCCCGGTGAATTGCACAGAAAAAATTTGTGACCAGAGAGAACGTCATCCTCTCTGCCCAGTCCTCTGCTATTCTGAATCCCATGGAGAAGATCGAAGTGCCAATTTCTGTCCGGTTCATCCATTCCGGTATAGCTGTGCGATCAGTAATCGCACAGAATCCGTCTGGATCACCCCAGTATCCGGTCGCACGCAGTTTCGTCCCGTCAGGTCCAGTATGGGAGACAAGCTTGACTTTGCCCTGGGCGGCAAAGCATTCCTTTCCAGTATCCGGATCCTGCCATGTTGTTGCGTAGAAGACCGTATGAAGGTCTGACACGGCAAAGGAAGCATTCTTGCCGATACCGAATGAACCGCCGGAGTCG
>RFGN01000361.1 GCA_003696645.1 Gammaproteobacteria bacterium
ACAGTTGCCATCCTAGGGCCTGCTATCGCGGTTTCTTTCAATCAATACCCCCACATCACCTGCCCCGCTTACCGCGCCATGCTTGTTGACACGAAGCCGTACCCAGTTGACATCAAATTCTCCTATTATGATCTCTGTCACCTTTTCCGCAAGGGTTTCGACCAGTTCATATTCACTGGCCTCGACAAAGCTGGTCACACGCTTGGCCACGGCCTTGTAGTTGAGGGTATCGGCAAGCCTATCGGAACGGCCTGCCTTTCGGATATCAAACCCCATGTCCAGATCCAGAGAAAGCGTTTGCTTGATATGACGCTCCCATTCAAAGGCGCCGATCGTGGTCCGGACTTTCAGATCATGCAGATATACGATATCCATCGGGCTTGCTTCCAAATCAACTCACGTGTAGTTTACGCAAATTCATGTCGCAAGAAAATGATTGAAGCTATCATGCATGCATTTACCCCTCAGGGTCTCATTCTGGTCACAGGGGGTTACCTCCTGGGCTCGCTTTCTGCCGCCATCCTTCTGACTCGCTTGTGCGGCATGCAGGATCCGCGTCAGTATGGATCGGGAAATCCCGGTGCCACCAATGTATTACGAAGTGGAAACAAGAAGATTGCCGCCCTCGTCCTGCTGGGAGACATGCTCAAGGGATTGATCGCGGTGCTCATTGCACGCTGGACTACCACAGACGGGTTATTGATCGTATTGGCCGGTTTTGCCGCCTTTCTGGGGCATCTCTATCCGATCTTTTTTCATTTCAAGGGAGGCAAGGGAGTCGCGACGGCATTGGGAGTGCTGCTGGGGATCTCATGGCCGCTTGGATTGATGACTCTGGCCACCTGGCTGGTCACCCTCAAGATAACCCGCATTTCGTCCACATCAGCGCTTGCCGCCAGTGCGCTGGCTCCAGTCTATGCCTGGTGGCTGGTTGACCCCGGGATGTTTGCTGTACTTTTGCTGATGTGTGTTCTGCTGATCTGGCGACACAAGGCCAATATCCAGCGTCTGATTCAGGGAAAAGAGCACTGAATCAGGGATGCAGGGTAACCTGAAACAGATCACGATTCACCAGAAAATGCACCCAAATGCTGCCGGCATAGCCCAACGCAATTGCCCAGACCCACTTCAGATGAGCCGCAAAGGTATAGATCCCTTTCGCCTGCCCCATCAGGGCCACCCCTGCTGCAGAGCCGATCGATAAAAGAGACCCCCCTACCCCTGCAGTCAGAGTCACGAGCAGCCATTGTCCCATCGACATGTCGGGGTACATGGTCAGTACGGCAAACATGACGGGGATATTGTCAACGATGGCGGACAGGATTCCTACAATCACGTTGGCCCACGTTGCGCCAAGGTCGTGATACAGAAACTGGGAGACTGCGCCGAGATAGCCGAGCGTTCCCAACCCCCCGACACACAGGATCACACCATAGAAAAACAACAGGGTGTCCCACTCCAGGCGGCGCATGCTGGTAAAGGTATCCAGGGGATGCTCTCTTGTCGTTTCAAGCCCGGCATCCAGTGCCCCATATTCAGGGCCTGCTACCGGTGGCCGACGGTTATTGTGCTGAGCCATCAGATAGCCATAGAGCTTGAGGATACCCAGACCGGTCATCATGCCGATCACGGGAGGAAGATGCAGAAAATTGTGCCCACAGACCGCGAAGGTAATCGTCATCACAAACAGGGCCACGACCACCAGGCCACCCTGCTTTATGGTGATCTCTTCCTTCAGTTTCGGAGGTCTTCCCTTGGGAACCGCAAAAGACATGATCAATGCCGGAACAAGCCAATTGACCACAGAGGGGATCAGCAGGGCAAAGAAATGTTGAAAATCCACGACACCTTTCTGCCATACCATCAGGGTCGTGATATCACCAAAAGGACTGAAGGCCCCCCCGGCATTGGCTGCAATCACGATATTGATGCAGGACAAGGCTATGAATTTCCGGTTGTCCGGGGCCACTGCCATCACCACCGCTGCCATCACCAGTGCCGTAGTCAGATTATCTGCAATTGGCGAAATCCAGAACGCCAGCAGTCCTGTCAACCAGAAAATGATCTTGAGGGTAAACCCCTTTGAGGTCAGCCAACCACGCAGGGCATCAAAAACCTGGCGTTCTTCCAGGGTATTGATATAGGTCATCGCAGCAATCAGAAACAACAGCAGTTCCCCATATTCGAGCAGGTTATGCTTGATCGCATCATGCACCGCCTCACCATGGCCTGCACTCCCATAGGCAATCCCCACCAGTGCCCAGATCACCCCGGCTGCCACCATGACCGGTTTGGACTTGCGCAGATGCAGGACCTCTTCGGCAATCACCAGGACATAGGCGAAGATGAACAAAATCAGTGCTGTGATCCCCGCCCAATGACCGGTCAGGTCAAGTAGCTGGTGGGTCACCGGCAGACTTCCGGCAAAAACAGGCAGACTGACCCCGGAAAACAGCAAGAACCAGGCCAGGATGTGAAGGATACGAGACAAAATAAGCTCCTGTTGATTATAATTCGACGACTGCCGGCGAGTTTGACCTCGCCTGAAACCAATAGTGCGCAATTTTACCGTATCACGAGGAATATATGAATCAGCCCGTCCGTACCCGTTTTGCCCCCAGCCCTACAGGCGACCTGCATATTGGCGGGGTCCGCACGGCCCTGTTTTCATGGCTTTACGCACGTAAACACGGGGGACAGTTCCTCCTTCGAATTGAAGACACGGACAGGGAACGTTCTACCGATGAAGCCATTCAGGTCATCCTTGATGGCATGGACTGGCTGGAACTGAAATCCGATGAACCGATCAGTTACCAGACACAACGATTCGACAGATATCGTGAGGTCATTCAGCAACTTCTGGATACAGGGCATGCCTATCGTTGTACCTGCACCAAGGAACGGCTGGAAAAATTGCGCGAGTCGCAGATGCAGGCCAAGCAGAAGCCTCGTTACGACCATCACTGCCGCGACAAGGCCATCCCCGCCGATTGCGGCGAACCTTTTGTCATCCGTTTTCGCACCCCCCTGGAAGGCAGCGTCATCGTGGATGATCGCGTACGTGGCCGGGTTCGTTTCGACAATTGTGAGCTGGATGACCTGATCATTGCCCGCACCGACGGCACCCCAACCTATAACCTGACGGTCGTCGTGGATGATACCGACATGGACATTACCCATGTCATCCGCGGAGACGATCATCTCAACAACACTCCCAGACAGATCAATATCATGCTGGCACTGGGCAAAACACCCCCCGTGTACGCGCATGTACCGATGATCCTGGGCGAAGATGGCAAAAAACTTTCCAAACGCCACGGTGCCACCAATATTCTCGAATACCGTGAGCAGGGCTATCTGCCCGCCGCAGTCAGAAACTACCTGGCCCGGCTCGGCTGGTCCCATGGCGACCAGGAGATCTTCAGCACCGAGGAAATGATCAGACTTTTCGATATCGATGATATCAACCCCTCGGCCTCAGCCCTGAATCTCAGCAAACTGCAATGGCTGAATCAGCATTACATCAAGACCACTCCGGCTGCAGAACTGGTCCAGCCACTTCGCCGGATCATGACCAGAAAGGGTATCGCCACAGATACGGGGCCTGATCTCGAAAAGGTCATCGAGGCGCAACAGGAACGTGCCAAAACGCTGGCCGAGATGGCCGACAACAGCCGGTTTTTCTATACCAATATCACCGAATATGATGAAAAGGCCGCCAGAAAAAATCTGAAGCCCGAGGCGGTTGAGCCCTTGCAGGCCTTCATGGAGAGACTGCAAAAACTGGAAGTGTGG
>RFGN01000362.1 GCA_003696645.1 Gammaproteobacteria bacterium
ACCAAATACGGCGGTGGACTCAGCTTCAGAAAGGAATTCGACAACCTGTCAGAGCTGTTCAATTTCATCAAGAAGAAGCGGGAAAAGAAGTAGATTCGGTTGCCGGTTGCCGGTTGTCCCCGTGCCGAAAGCTATCTGCATCGGGGTCGGTTGTCGGTTGGCAGTCGCAAGCTCTTTCATCCCTCATCCCTGTTCTTGCACCCCCTTGCACAACTAAAAATTCCACCTTATTTTGCACACCGAACGTTCCACCCGCCTGAAACACTGATATTATCGGACATCTGAACCTGTTAGAAAAAATGTGCTGCATGCAGAAAAAATCCTGTGGGCATTATGGAAACAATAATCTCCTCGAAACGATATTTCAAAATGATCCCTCTCCGATATTTCATTGAATTGAAGGGCTTGTGTCATCTTTTTGCATTCCTCATTTTGGCTTTACAATTGTCGGCTCAGCAGGCGGGAAATACACCTATTTCCTCGAGCTCTCATCCGGCTCCCCCCAGTAACACACTCAGGGTGGCCATTCACAAAGAAAACGGCGACCCCGTCCTCATCACCTTGAATGCCAATCTTGATCCGGATGCTTCATGTTCCTATGATCCAATTGAAGCAATTACCCTTCGAGCTAGAGATCAAGGAACTGGTTGCGTCTGTGTATCCACGGGATGTCCGGAAGAAATAACAGGCACCACGATTGATCCCTGCGGGTTTTATTCAGAAGTTTTCAATTGCAGTCAAAATAATTACAGCATTCAGCCTTTTAAAAATACCGGCTGGCTGAATGGAGTGACGACGTTTGATTTGGTGTTGATTTCTAAACATTTGTTAGGTGTGCAATTATTGGATTCACCCTACAAGATAATTGCCGCAGATGCTAATAATAGCGAGTCAGTGACTACTTTTGATTTGGTCGCATTGAGAAAATTAATCCTTTTTATTGATGCGAAAATATCCACCAACACCTCCTGGCGTTTCATTCCGGCCAGTTATGTTTTTCCCAATCCGGCCAATCCGTGGGCAGAGAATTTTCCCGAGTGCATAAATGTTGACATGACCAACCAGACCGAAGCGCTGGACCAGGATTTCATTGCCATCAAGGTGGGCGATGTGAACCTATCTGCTAGCACGGGCTGTGGCAATATGCCGCCTTTTTCTGATGCTGCCGGGGACCGGGCTGCGGAAATCGTTCAATTACATTGTGCAGCCGGTCAGGCCGTGGCCGGGCAAAGTATCGTGGCCACCCTTTATGTGGAAAGTCCTGCCGACCTGGTGGCATGGCAGACGGGGCTGAAGTTCGATACCGACTACCTCGAACTGGAAACTGCCGGGCCTGGAAGCCTCGATTTCATGACGCCGGGCAATTTCGGTCTGACGGAAAAAGAAGAGGGAAAACTCAGAGTGTTGTGGTATGCCGAAGATGCCAGGGCAATTCCTTTCAGCCGCCCTCGGGAAGCCTTCCGCTTGAAGTTCGAAGTGAAGCGGTCATTTGACCATTGGGCAGATGTATTGAACCTGGATGAGGAGGTACTCCTGAACGCCGCATGGGAAGAGAGCGGACAAGAGCACAGGCCGTCCCTGGCCTTCCGTTCAGAACCCTTTGCCGATTTAGCAGCTCAGCAGAGGGAAGCATCGGTCACCACCGTACCAAATCCCTTCACGAATCAGCTCTCTGTCAGGGTGGAGCTGCCCGCTGACGAGTGGTTCGCCATCGAGGTTTTCGATGCGACGGGTCGCCGGCTGGCAAACTGGGAAGGAGAAACCACCGACGGTACCGCTGAAGTGAACCTCGATACCCGCAACTGGAGCAAGGGCACCCTGACCTACCGGGTGCTGACAGCCCACCAAGTGCTGTCGGGCACCATTCAGCGATTGTGATAACTATTCTTCAAACCACCGGGCCTCGCAGGTCGCCCGGTGGTTTTTTCCCTTTTTGAAATATCCATTTGCCACGCTTAAAATGCATCTCATGAAATTATCCATTTACTTCTCCATATTCTTTTTTTCAATGCTCATCCCTTTCCGAGCAGAGGCGAAAATCATTTTCGTCAATGCGAATGTACAAGGAGGAGCCCAGGATGGTAGTTCCTGGGAGAATGCCTATCCGCTGTTGCAGAGTGCCCTGCTTGTGGCTCAATACGGCGATACCATCTGGGTAGCGGCCGGAACCTATCACCCTACTACCGGCACCAATCGATATATTTCTTTTATTCTAAAAAACGGCGTCAAAATATACGGCGGATTCACAGGGGTGGAAAGTTCGCTGGACGAACGGGACTGGGAACTGAACGAAACGGTCTTGAGCGGCGACATCGGCGTGCCCGGCGACAGCACCGACAACTCCTACACCGTGGTCTATTGCGATTTTGTGGACTCGACGACTGTTGTCGATGGGTTCATAATTACGGGTGGCAATGCA
>RFGN01000363.1 GCA_003696645.1 Gammaproteobacteria bacterium
AGTTGCCTCCTTCCATTGGCCTCGCGGGGATCATGGCCGCAGAACTGACCAGTGTTCTACCAATCAACGGTGTCGCTGGAGCCGGCAGCTACGAGGGAGGACTGGCCCTTGCAGTTTCAATACTCGGCTACCCCTTTGGCAGCGCCTTCACGGCGGCGGTCAATCTGCATATCTTTGTCCTGAGCACGGCCTGCCTGGGCGCGGCAATCAGCCTTTTTCTTCCCGCAAAACAGAAGGTTGAAAATGGATAGAGCAATCCTGCTGGCCATACAGGATTCTGCCAATCCCTTTCTGGACAGGCTTTTCTGGTGGCTGTCAGATCAACTTACCTTTGCGTTTCCCCTGCTGATCCTGCTGGCCTGTCTGGCCGTGTTCCGCTACCGCTTGAATGGCCTGAAGGCCTGGGGACTGATTATTCCGCTGATCATCCTTGCGGACATGAGCGGCAGAGAAATAAAGTCCCTGTTTCAGCACCCTCGCCCCTGTCAGGAGATCTATCAACAACTGCATTTTCCAGACGGGCAACAACCTCATGCCTGTGGGAAGGAACTCAATGGCATGCCATCCAATCACGCCATCAATTATTTTGCCGTCAGCATGGCCATCTTTCTGATCACCCGGCATCCGATCGGACTGTTTCTGTTCGGGATTTCCATAGCGGTTGGGGTTTCAAGAATCTATCTGGGCAAACACTATCCCAGTCAGGTCTTTCTTGGTAGCGTCATCGGGTTATTGATTGGCTGGGGCTACGCCTGGCTATGTTTGCGTTATTTTGAATTTTTGAGGACAATGGGCGCGAACCAGCATCATAAGCAATAATGACAACCACTCAAAAGCACACCATTTCCATCGTCATTCCTGTCTATAACGAGGAAGACAGCATTCTCCCAATGGTCGAAGAAGTCACACTGGCAATGGAAAATTCCCCCTATCCCTGGGAACTGATCATGGTGAATGACGGCAGCAGTGATCATACTCTTGAACACATCCTGATCGCGCGGGAGACCTATGGGAATCATATCCGCTACATCAGTCTGCAGCGTAACTTTGGCCAGACCGCCGCCATGCAGGCCGGCATTGACGCAACACGCGGCACAATCATCGCGACCCTTGATGGAGATCTGCAGAATGATCCAGCAGATATTCCCCGCCTGGTCAGACGTCTGGTCGATGAAGACATGGATCTGGTCGCAGGCTGGCGCAAGAATCGTCAGGATGGGCTGTGGCTACGCAAGGTGCCCTCATGGATCGCCAATCGCCTGATTCGTCGTATTACCGGCGTAGAGATCCATGACTATGGTTGTACCCTGAAGGTCTTTCGCGCCCGGATTCTACGTGAAATTCGACTCTATGGAGAAATGCATCGTTTTATACCGGCCTGGCTGGCCACTCAGACTTCTCCCCGACGCATCTGTGAGGAGATAGTCAATCATCGGGCCAGACCCTATGGGGAATCCAAATATGGTATTTCCAGAATCTATCGGGTACTGCTGGACCTTCTTTCGGTCTACTATTTTCTACAATATCGGAGCCGCCCTGGGCACTTTTTTGGAAGAATCGGCCTTCTCTTCGGTACAGTAGGCGGTATGGGGTTGGGTTATCTTGGATTTGTCAAACTGATTCTGGGTGAAAACATCGGCACCCGCCCTCTATTGATGATCAGTATCCTGCTTGTCATCATGTCGGTTCAATTCCTGACCACCGGAGTCATGAGCGAAGTCCTGGTACGAACCTATCATGAGTCACGCGGAAAGCCTGCCTATCTGGTTCACATCAGCAGTGAATCCGACGGTTCCGAAAACGACATATCCACCATCTGGAAGATTCCACAGGGCTCGGCACAACCATCTATAGAGAGTTGACCCTAACCTTCAATCCAGTCTACAGGGCGATCATACTGATTGCTTCAACCCTGGCCATCCGTGCCTTGCTGATGTACTGGGGGCATTTGGAAATGCACTTTGATGAAGCCCAGTACTGGGAATGGTCCAGGGTTCCAGATTGGGGATACTATTCCAAGGGCCCCCTGGTGGCCTGGTTGATCGCCGCATCGGAGTATCTGTTCGGACACGGAGAGTGGCAAACACGACTGCCCGCCTGGTTGGCCAGCGGAATATTCATGTGGCTGATCTATCGGTTCACCCTCACAGTCTGGAAAAATCAACAGGCTGCCACCTGGGCACTACTGCTCGTTATCCTCAACCCGATCTATTTCCTGCTGGGTGGAGTCATGACAACGGATATTCTTCTGTTTGTCTTTTTCAGCTGGGGAATATGGGCTGCGATCCGAATTGTCCAAAATCGAAACAACAAGGCCTGGCTTGAATTTGGTGCTGCGGTAGGTCTGGGCTGCCTGACCAAGCTGAGCATGCTGCTACTGCCATTTGCCTTCGCACTGATCCTGCTGATCAACAGATCCCTTCGCCCGCTGCTGGCAGGTCCATTACCCTGGCTATCAGCAATGGTCTGCCTGATATTGGTATTACCGATGTTATTGTGGAATGCCGCACACGATTGGGTCCTGTTCAGACATGAGTTGGGCCATGTCACTGCAACAAAGGAAACTGTCTACAGTCTGCCTGTATTCATGCTGGAACAGATATCCGCCTTCCTTCCCCTGTTTTACCTGAGTGCCACCCTGTTCTACCGTGAAATGAGAACAAGACTGCGGTCACATCACGGCTCCTTACTGCTGGGAATCTCAGCGATCATCCTGATCTTTTTTGTTTTCAAGTCGATCAGTGGCAAGGTTCAGATCAACTGGCCTGCACCAGCTTATCTTGGCATGCTGATTGCCTTCTCTGGACTGATCCCCTCCCTGGCACCCAAATTGCGAGCCGGACTTGTTGCCATACTTGCACTGATGGCCATTTTGCAGGTTCTGGTATTCTTTCCACAACTACTGAGCCTGAAACAGAAGGCTGCGCCTTTCAAGGAGATGCGCGTCTGGCAGGCCCCGATCAAAGCCCTGGCTGATCAGGCGGGATCACCAGACTTCATCATTGCCGATTCCTACAAGCTTGCCGGTGAACTCGCCTTCTACTGGCCTGAGCACATTCCAGTCTACGTTGCAGGAAATCCGAACCGACGGCATAATCAGCATGATCTGTGGCCGTCGATCAATCATGAGATCGGAGGGTCTGGACTTTATGTCGACCTGGCGAATGCCCCGCCATCGGACCTTGGAACGGCCTTTGAGCATTGTGTGCCATTAAAAGCGGTTCCCGCCATCGCTCAGGATGGTACTACCATGCGGACCTTGCATGCCTACCGATGTACCGGTTACAAAGCGCATGACTGGCCAAAGCCGAAGGGATATTGAGGACAGAAAAAAGCCGGGGCGAACCCCGGCTCATCGTTACAAAGGAGATCTGAATTTCGTTTACAGATTTTCTGCGTTTTCGGCAAGAAATTTTGCGACACCTTCGGGTGATGCCTCCATGCCTTTCTTTCCTTCAGTCCAGCCTGCAGGACAGACTTCACCATGTTTTTCGAAAAACTGCAGTGCATCGACCATACGCAACATTTCATCGATATTGCGTCCCAAAGGCAGATCATTGACAACCTGATGCCGAACGACACCATCACGATCAATGAGAAATGATCCACGAAAGGCCACAGACCCATCCGGGGTTTCGACATCATAGTCCTTGCAGACCTGATGGGTCATATCTGCCACCAGGGTATAACCAACTGGTCCAATCCCACCTTTATCGACTGGAGTATTACGCCAGGCATTGTGGGTAAAATGAGAATCAATCGATACGCCCACAACCTCAACATTACGTTTCTTGAATTCCTGCAGGCGGTGATCAAAGGCTATCAGCTCCGAAGGACAAACAAAGGTAAAATCCAGTGGGTAGAAAAACAGAACAGCATATTTACCCTTGATGGCCTCGGAAAAGGTATATTCATCGACAATGGTGCCATCACCCAGTACCGCTGGAGTGGTAAAATCCGGTGCATTACGTCCAACCAATACGCCCATGTTGCGTTTTCCTCTCTGTTTAGGTTTCTATTACACGGGTCACCTGATCACACAGGGAAGCCCATCGCATACGACGATATTATGATACATGATCCTGTAGAAACTGTGGCAATCATTTACCCCGACGATCTTGTGGTTTCCTCCTCAACATCGTCGGTTCCACCAGAAATCCTGCATTCATGAAATTCTGTTTGGACCGGGAATCAACATCGGGTAAGCTGTGTCATTGGGTTCACAGGCACAACCTTATTTGCATTCCTGCATAAATTTCATGAAAGCACTACAGATTCGGGGATTGACCAAACGCTATACCAATGGTGTCAAGGCACTGAATGGGATTGATCTGGATGTCGCCCAAGGTGATTTCTTTGCCCTGCTCGGGCCAAACGGTGCAGGAAAATCTACCACTATAGGCATTATCACCTCACTGGTCACAAAAACAGAAGGACAGGTTATTGTATGTGGACACGACATGGACAAAGAACTGGAGGCCGCCAAATCCTGTATCGGTCTGGTTCCACAGGAGTTCAACTTCAATGTCTTTGAGAAATGTTTCGATGTCGTCATGACCCAGGCCGGCTACTACGGTATCCCTCCTCGGCGTGCCCTTCCCCTGGCAGAAAAATATCTCAAGGCCCTGCAACTCTGGGACAAGCGCTCACAACCGGTCCGCAATCTATCTGGTGGCATGAAGCGCCGGTTGATGATTGCCCGAGCCCTGATTTCAGAACCGGAACTGCTGATCCTGGATGAACCCACTGCCGGTGTCGATATTGAAATCCGCCGCAGCATGTGGGACTTCCTCACCGAGGTCAATCGTCAGGGGACCACTATCATTCTCACCACGCATTATCTGGAAGAGGCGGAAAACCTGTGCAAGAACATCGCCATTATCGATGAGGGCTCCATTATCAAACATTGCAGTATCCGGGAGCTGTTATCGGATCTTGAACATGAAAGATATCTGCTTCTGACCGAGCGCCTGCCTGATCCACTCCCGGATATTCCAGGCTATAGCCTCCATCCTGTCGATGAGGAAACCCTTGAGGTCAGTATCCACCGCAACCAGGCACTGAGTGAGCTGTTTGGCCTGCTGGCCACATCAGGCATTCGCGTCAAGAGTATGCGCAACAAGCAGAATCGCCTGGAACAGCTTTTTCTGAGACTGGTCAACCGGGAAAGCACTGAAAAGATCACTGAACCATGAAGAAAACTCACCTGATTGCCCTGTATACCATCGCCCACAAGGAGATCCGTCGGTTTACCCGCATCTGGATCCAGACCCTTATTCCACCAGTCATCACCACTTCCCTGTACTTTCTCATTTTTGGACATGTCATTGGTTCACGTATCGGAACCATGCAGGGGTACCAGTACATGAATTATATCGTTCCCGGTCTCATTCTGATGTCCGTGATCCAGCACTCTTATTCGAATGTGTCCTCTTCCTTCTACAGTACAAAATTTCAACACAGTATCGAGGAATTGCTGATCGCACCTGTTCCGAACTGGATCATCCTGACAGGGTTCGTTATTGGAGGTATGGCACGCGGGCTTCTTGTTGGCCTGATTGTTGCCTGTGTGACCTTCTTTTTCACACATATCACTGTGCAGCATATCTGGATTGCCATTGCCATTGCCTGCCTGACTTCACTGCTGTTTTCACTGGCAGGATTCACCAATGCCATGCTCGCCAAGAGTTTTGACGACATATCTATCATTCCCACCTTCGTGCTTTCACCATTGATCTATCTGGGCGGTGTCTTTTTCTCCATCCACCTTCTTCCGGATTTCTGGTACAGGCTATCCCTGGCCAATCCCATCCTTCATATGGTCAATGCCTTTCGTTACGGCATCATTGGGAGTTCTGACGTACCGGTCATCACTGCCTTCCTGATTGTAACCGCTGCAATTGTCATCCTTCTTTCCATCAATCTGGTGATGATGGAACGCGGGACTGGCTTGAAAAGCTGATCTAATCCGTTGTGGAAAGATGGCGAGGAAAAGTGATGCGAAACAATGCGCCACCCCTGTCTGACTTCCCGATTTCGATCGTGCCCTGATGCAATTCAACGATACGCATCACGATAGAAAGGCCTAGACCACTTCCAGACGCGACACGCTGGTCTCTGCGATAGAATCGTTCGAAGACCTTTTGACGGTCCTCTTCCGGTATTCCCGGCCCGCTGTCTGCCACCATCAGGATTACCGTATCGGTTTCCGGTCGGATGATAACATCTACAGTTCCTCCTGGCGGGGTATACCGAATGGCGTTATCGACAAGATTTCTCATCAGTATCGATATGGCACCACGACTGCCCTCGATCATGCAGGATTCCGGTGCATCAAGCCCCGTATCTATATTTTTTTCATAACTGATCTGTGAGCAATCAACAATGATATCTGTGGCAACCTTGCACAGATCAACCTGTTCAATCTCTGGCAATCCAACCTCTGGATCCAATCGCGCCATGGTCAACAACTGTTCTATCATGTGTGTCGCCCGGTCAATTCCATCAATGACCTTGTCAAGCGCTTCCTTCTGAAGCTCGGGGTCAACTGCCATCTTCGATAACTGGGCATGTGTCTTGAGCGCTGCCAAAGGCGTTTTAAGCTCATGCGCCGCATTGGCCGTAAACTGTCTCTCCCGGTTGAATGCCGTTTCCAGGCGACCGAACAGTTCATTGATGGCATCAACCAGACTCTTCGACTCCTCGGGGACCCGCTTGGTACTAAGCGGTTGCAGGCGATCGAATTTTCGTTTGGATACCTCATCTGCGACACGTTGCAAAGGTCGCATGGTCCGACCGACACCGATCCAGATCCCAATGGCCAGCAATGGCAAAAGGATCCAGAGTGCGCTCATGCTTCGCAGGGTAATCTGTGTTGCCAGCGTGTTGCGCACATCGAGAAGCTCGGCGACATAGATCTGTATGGAGCCTGTGGGATTGGACAGGGCATACACTCGCCAGGGTTTATCTTTTATCAGACGCTCACTGTATCCTGACGACTGATCAGAGAGGGGTTCTTCTTTCAAGGCACTGTTGGAACTGAGGGCCAGAACATTGCCTTCTATCCAGACCTGGAAGGCCACCTTGCGCCCATACTCCTTGCCAGCCTTGTCGAGTTCAAAATCAGATATAATGTCCCCACCATTCGGATGTCCACCGAAAAAAAGCTCCTCTTCAAGCTCGTGTTGGGTCAGGGAATAAATCGCGTGGGCAATCTGAACCAGCTGGGCATCAAAAAGTCTGGACAGTTCCTTCTGGGTATCCCGATAACTGATATAGGCGCCCGCCCCCCAGACCCCAAGTGTCAGTGTCATCAGAACAACCAGCAGGCGTTTTCGGATCGAGGGGTTCATCTCATGCAGGGATGAGCAGCACTATTCCTTGTCTACGACATAGCCGACACCGCGTATGGTCCTGATCAGCTTGGGGTCCAGTTTTTTACGAAGGTGATGGATGTGCACCTCCACCGCATTGCTTTCTACCTCGTCGTGCCAGGAATACAGACTTTCTTCCAACCGTGCCCTGGACATGACATTCCCCTGATTTTCCAGCAACAACCGCAACAGGGTAAATTCTCTTGGAGACAGGTCGACATTCTCTCCGTCCTTTGTCACCACATGAGAAGCAGGGTCCATGACGATATTCCCCTTGGTGATAGTCGGGTTACTGCGTCCACTGCGACGGCGTATCAACGAACGGATCCTGGCATTCAATTCATCCAGGTCAAAGGGCTTGACCATATAATCATCTGCACCGGTATCCAACCCCTTTACGCGATCATCAATGGCATCCCTTGCCGTCAACATCAACGTTGGGGTATCAACCCCCTTTTCGCGAATACCCTTCAGCAGGTCAAATCCGGACTTGCCCGGCAACATGACATCCAGAACAAGGATATCGTACTGTTCGGAGCGCAGCGCCAACTCAGCCGTTTCGGCATCCTTTACCCAGTCGACGGCGTATCCGGCATGTTTCAGTGCGGCACTGGTACCTTCACCCAATAACTGATCATCTTCAACGAGTAATAATCGCATGCTTACCTCACATTATCCGAGCCAGAACATAAATTTCATCAATTATAGCCTGAAATGGCCAGAATGGATGGCATACCACATGGTTTTGCACGCTGAATCCAATTTTTGTTTGTCTGCTACTTGAAAAACTGTTTGCGGGCACCATAGATAGACGCAAGAAGATTAGATTTGAGGATAACCAAATGAGATTTGACAAACTGACCAGCACATTCCAGCGGGCCATTGCCGAGGCACAGAGCCTTGCACTGGGGCACGACCATGCATTTATCGAACCGGAACACCTGATGAAAGCCTTGTTGCAGGATGAAGGCAGCTCCATTCGCGCCATTCTCAGTCAGGCTCAGACCAATACCGACCAACTCTCGCAGGAACTGGATGCAGCAATTGCCAGAATCCCGACCGTGGAGGGAACTGCCGGCGAGATCCATGCCTCCAATGAATTGTCCAAGATTCTCAATCTCTGTGACAAACTGGCACAAAAACGTCAGGACGCCTATATCTCGTCAGAGCTTTTCCTGCTGGCTGCATTCGATGCCCGTTCGAGACTGGCAGACTTGATCAAGAAATGTGGTGGACAAAAGGACGCCATTGCCAAGGCCATTGAAAATGTACGGGGAGGAGAAAGCGTGAAAGATCCGAATACCGAAGAACAACGCAATGCGCTGGACAAATACACCATCGACCTGACTGCAGCTGCAGAGCAGGGCAAGATAGACCCGGTTATTGGGCGCGATGAAGAAATTCGCCGGACCATTCAGGTCCTGCAGCGTCGCACAAAAAACAACCCTGTTCTCATCGGTGAACCGGGTGTGGGAAAAACAGCCATCGTAGAGGGGCTGGCACAGCGAATTGTCAATGGTGAGGTCTCCGAGGGGCTCAAGAACAAACGCATATTGTCACTGGATATGGCTGCCTTGTTGGCCGGAGCCAAATATCGTGGAGATTTCGAAGAACGATTGAAGGCCGTCCTCAAGGAGCTCTCCAAACAGGAAGGACAGATCATCCTGTTCATCGATGAAATTCACACCATGGTTGGCGCCGGCAAGGCTGAAGGTTCCATGGATGCAGGGAATATGCTGAAACCGGCACTGGCTCGTGGTGAACTGCACTGTGTCGGTGCCACCACACTGGATGAATATCGCCAGTACATTGAAAAGGATGCCGCGCTCGAACGTCGTTTCCAGAAAGTATTGGTAGATGAACCCACTGTGGAGGATACCATTGCCATTCTTCGTGGCATCAAGGAAAAATATGAGGTCCATCACGGCGTTGAAATCACCGACCCGGCATTGATTGCTGCGGCCACACTTTCTCACCGTTACCTGACTGACCGCAAGCTTCCTGACAAGGCTATTGACCTCGTTGATGAGGCCGCAAGCCGCATTCGCATAGAGATTGACTCCAAGCCAGAGGTCATGGACCGGCTGGACCGAAAGCTGATCCAGCTCAAGATCGAGAAAGAAGCCCTGAAGAAGGAAACCGATGAGGCCTCCAAAAAACGTCTAAAGGCCATTGATGAGCAGATTGAATCACTGGAAAAGGAATATGCCGACCTGGAAGAAGCATGGAAAGCTGAAAAGGCTGCCGTGCAGGATGTTCAGGCTATCAAGGAAGCCCTGGACCAGGCGCGAATCGAACTCGAGGCCGCACGTCGCAGTGGAGACCTGACCCGCATGTCAGAACTGCAATACGGGAAAATCCCGGAGCTGGAGAAACAGTTGAAGCATGCAGGAGAACAGCCACAGGATACTTCGGAAAGCAAGGAGAACCAGCTCCTGAAAACACGTGTCACCGAAGATGAGATTGCAGAGGTGGTCTCACGCTGGAGCGGCATTCCTGTCAGCAAGATGCTCGAAAGTGAACGAGACAAACTGTTGCACATGGAGGAATCACTGGGGCAGCGGGTTATTGGACAGAACGAGGCTACACAGGCCGTTTCCAACGCCATTCGCAGGGCCCGTGCCGGCCTCGCAGATCCCAATCGTCCCAATGGATCATTTCTGTTTCTTGGACCAACGGGTGTCGGCAAGACAGAATTGACCAAGGCACTGGCGCAATTTCTGTTTGACACCGAAGAAGCCATTGTGCGGATCGACATGTCTGAATATATGGAAAAACATGCCGTGGCCCGTCTCATCGGCGCCCCACCGGGATATGTCGGACATGAAGAAGGCGGACAACTCACCGAGGCCATTCGTCGCAAACCGTATTCCGTAGTGCTGTTTGACGAGGTCGAAAAGGCCCATCCGGACGTCTTCAATATCCTGTTGCAGGTTCTGGATGATGGACGCCTGACCGACTCTCAGGGCAGAACCGTGGATTTTCGCAATACGGTTATTGTGATGACCTCGAACCTGGCCTCAGATCGGATCTACCAGATGGGTGCCAATGCCGATTATCAGGAGCTCAAGAACGAGGTCATGGAAACCGTTGGTCAATTTTTCCGACCGGAATTCATCAATCGAATCGACGAGGTTGTGGTATTCAGACCTCTGACCAAGTCAGATATCATTGAAATCACGCGGATCCAGACGGCACACCTGATCAACCGCCTGGCTCAGCAGGGTATCACCCTTGAGATTCGCCCGGAAGTCCTGGAAAAACTGGCTGACGCAGGTTTTGACCCAACCTATGGGGCCCGACCGCTGAAGCGCAGCATCCAGGTATTGCTGGAAAATCCATTGGCCGAACGCATCCTGAATGGCGACTTCGGTGCCGGAGACAAACTGTACGCGAGCGTGAATAATGATATAATCACGTTCAATGCGACAACATAACAATAATAAAATCAAGGTTAGAGGGCAAAAAACCACCCAGATTCTCGGGTGGTTTTTTTGCGCCCTGCTGATTTCTTTCGCCGGTCTGGTTACGCCTGCTGTCGGATATGGCGCTGAGACAACCGACCGCTGTACCCCGCCCTGTTCATCCCAATCGGAAGATCCAGCACAACTGGATGATGACTTTGATCAAGCCCTGAGTGAAGACCTGCTGGCAGATGATCAACCCATCCTGCATGATCCGATTGAACCCTTCAACCGAGCCATGTTCTGGTTCAATGACAGAGTGTATTTCCTCTTTCTCAAACCTATTGCCCGCCTGACACGTCATATTCCGGAACCGGTTCGAGCCTCCTTTGACCGCTTTTTCACCAACCTGGAACATCCGATCTACGTCGTCAATGCGGCCTTGCAGCTCAAGTTTCGTGTGGCAGCGACCGATCTGGCCCGTTTTGGCATCAATTCCACAGTGGGGCTGCTTGGCTTTTTCGACCCGGCCAAACACACCTTCAAACTGACCATGCAGGAAGAGGATTTCGGACAGACGCTGGGGCGCTATGGCATAGGACACGGCATCTATCTGGTCGTCCCGCTGGTGGGATCTTCCAGTATCCGTGACATTACCGGACGCTATGCGGATTTCCTGATCTCCCCTTCACACCTGATCCTGGACAACGAAGGACAGGAACTGGCCTACCGTACGATTGACACCATCAATGAATTCTCGCTGGACAAGGATACCTATGAACTGATCAAGAAAACCGCTCTTGATCCCTATCTCTTCGTACGAGATGCCTACCAACAGCGTCGTGCAAAGATGGTGGCCGAATAATCCTCAAACTGAAAAAATTCCAATATGAATATAGGCGACAACCTTCCGAACCTGCCCATCGAAACAACCGATGAATCCATAAAAAACCTTGGCGATCTTGCCGGCAAGATATTGGTCCTCTACTTTTACCCCAAAGACAACACGCCTGGATGCACTACTGAAAGCCAGGATTTCCGTGATCTTTACACCGAGTTTCAGAAATTCGATACTGAAATAATTGGTGTATCGCGCGATTCTCTCGCCTCTCATGAACGTTTTCGCGAAAAACAGGCCCTGCCGTTTGCCTTGATTTCGGATTCCGACGAAACCCTGTGCCAACATTTTGATGTGATCAAGATGAAAAACATGTATGGCAAACAGGTCAGGGGTATCGAGCGCAGCACCTTTCTGTTCGATAAAAACGGACAACTCATCAAGGAATGGAGAAAGGTCAAGGTCAAGGGGCATGCCGGGGAAGTCCTGCGGGCCGTTCGGGAACTGATTGCCTGAGCAATTCCATGCCACGCACCTTGCAGACACATGACGCCGTTTTCTTTCGCACAAAAAAACGGTACACTACCATCGGTGGTCCGCACTGGTCACCTCGCAACAGACCGCTATGAACCCCGTCAGGCCTGGAAAGGAGCAGCGGTAGTAGAATGGCCTGTGTGCCGTGGAACGGCGAGTGCGGGCCGCTTTTCATTCCTGTTTCAATTATACCCACATGACATATCAGGTCCTCGCCAGAAAATGGCGGCCCCGTGATTTTTCCGAGCTGGTTGGCCAGGAAGCCACCGTTCGCACCCTGAACAATGCCCTGGAAAAGGGCCGCTTTCACCATGCCTACCTGTTCACCGGAACCCGTGGTGTTGGCAAGACCACCATTGCACGCATCCTGGCCAAGGCCTACAACTGTGAACAGGGGCCAACGTCGCATCCTTGCGGGACGTGCAAAAACTGCACTGCCATCAACGAGGGCCATTTTATCGATCTGATCGAGATTGATGCCGCCTCACGCACGAAGGTCGAGGACACCCGCGAGCTTCTCGAGAATGTTCAATTTCTCCCCAGCCAGGGACGCTTCAAGATCTATCTGATCGATGAGGTCCACATGCTGTCGCGACACAGCTTCAATGCCCTCCTGAAAACCCTGGAGGAACCACCGGAGCATACCAAATTCTTTCTGGCGACCACCGATCCACAAAAACTGCCTGCAACCATCCTGTCGCGTTGCCTGAAGTTTCATCTTGGCAAGATCTCGGTAGAAAAGATCAGTGCCCATCTTGAACACATTCTCAAACAGGAAAAACTGCCCTTTCAGTCGCCAGCCATCACCTTGATCGCCCAACACGCTCAAGGCAGCCTGCGTGATGCACTCAGCCTGCTGGATCAGGCCATTGCCTTCTGTCAGGGAGAATTATCCGAGCATGACATCCGGAATATGCTCGGTATCAGTGACCACCGGGCACTGACCGATTTTCTGACCCATCTTGCCACACAGCAAACACAGGCCTGCCTCGAACTGGTAAAGCAACTCGATGCCCAGGGCATCGATTTTGACAGTTTTCTGGATGAGATTCTGTCGGCATTGCATGCGATGGCCGTTGAACAGGTCATTCCTGGTGCAGGTCGCCATATCCTGCCCAATGCCGGTGAACTCGCTCCACAATTCAGCCCTGAAGACCTGCAGCTTTTCTATCAGATCGGCCTGAAGGGCAAGGAAGATCTGCTGCTTGCCCCCAGTACCCGGGCCGGAATGGAGATGATCGTACTGAGGATGTTGATGTTTGTCCCGCATACGGTGCGGCATGACTCATC
>RFGN01000046.1 GCA_003696645.1 Gammaproteobacteria bacterium
GTGGCGCCTCCATACAAATCTCTATGGTATTTACCGAACAACGGACGCAATCGCGTATTTCCGGTGCGTGTTCACAAAAACGTGAGGATGTCACCCTAAACGGATGAGCATCTCGTTTTTTCTTGATTTTCTTGGTGTTGTTGGCCCCTTGCCATTTTGGGCATGCGTGGCTAAATATCTCTGCACCATCCCACAGTGCGGACACAACTCATAGCATTTTCATAGAAAACGCAATACAATATGTAGATAGGAGGACGAACAGCCATGTCTCGTTACAGGACTTTTGTGCGCGATTTTTACCCCGGTATCGGTGAGGCAGTCGCCAGTCGAACAATCACACGAAAGAAACCGAACGGGGAAGACGAGACATGGAAAGACGTAGCAGATCGAGTTGCTCGCGGCAATGCAATGATTGTCCCGGAAGACGCGGAACAGGAATATGAGTCCTTGTTCCATCATATGGCCAAGGGAACCATCACCCTGAGCGGCAGGAGTCTTCAGCATGGCGACGAGACTCAACCCGGAAGTCCCATTGAGCGGTTCACCAACTGCCTGCGTGGTGATGAGAAGATCGTTACCATCGAGCACGGGGTTATCGAGATTGAGAAGGTTGCGGGTGAAACTGTCTCAGTCATTGCTGTTGACGGCGTCCTGCGTCCAGCCAAGATCAATGCGCACGGAGTTCAGCAGGTCCAGGAAATCACATTCCGCGCTACCGACAACGCCAATGTCCGCACGACCGTGGTGGCAACACCGGATCATCGCTGGTTCCTGAAAGACGGGACAGTAACCGATAGCATTAAACTAGGGGATATTCTACAGACAGCCCCCAAGCCCCCGCACGTGGATCCGAAAGGTGTTGTCAACGGGGTGATCTTTGGTAGCTCTTCTTCGGAAGGAATCCAAATCCCCAAGGACGATCCATATGCTGACAAAATCTATGAAATTCTTGACTCAACTGGTCATACATATAATGTCCATACGAGCGGAGATCGCATCTACTATTTCAATCAGGATGAAAATAGTGGAGAGCTACCATCCACCAACAACCCGGCATATATCCGTGGCTTCATCTATGGATGGTGGCTTGCAGGAGGAAACAAATCCATCAAGGATGCGGTAGAGGTCATTGCTCAAGATGAGGTGGCGGCGCAGTGGCTGATTGATCATGCTGCAATGGCGGGATACTGCGTTGTCAGGCATGAACCTGTTTCTGGATCACTGTATGTCATCAGGCTACAAGAGGATGTCGAATGGGAGGTAGAGTCGATCACTCCATGCGGAACCGCTGAGGTATTCTGCCCGGAAGAACCCATCACATCAGGGTTTGTTCTGGCAAATGGTCTTCTGACCGGCAACTGCTCCACGTCCTTCACCTCGTTCGTTCAGTTCATGCTTCTTCTGAATGGCAGCGGTGTTGGTCGTCTCTATGATGATGACATTATGCTGGTTGATTGGCGATATGCCCCAACGGTCGTTCTGGCGCTCGATAAGGATCACCCTGACTACAATGAATCCGAGTGGATCACGCCTCTGGATGAAGTCGTAGTAGATGACGAAACCGTGGTGTTTGTAGTCCCGGATTCTCGTGAAGGCTGGGCTCAGGCGGTCGCTCAGATTGAGGTCATGGCCTTCAAGAAAAATACCGATAAAACCCTCGTGCTCGATTTCTCGAAGGTCCGTCCCAAAGGAGCCCCCATTGGTGGCATGCAGGGGCGCCCAGCGAGTGGCCCCATTCCATTCATGCACTCCATCTATATTGGCCTCAA
>RFGN01000364.1 GCA_003696645.1 Gammaproteobacteria bacterium
AGCGCCCCGATATCAAACATGATCGGGTGGAAGGATCAGGTCTGATCCTTTTCCTTGCTGGGTTCTGTCCTGGGCTCGGTCTTTTCGTCGCTTGCCTGGCGAGTCACGGCAGGCGGTTCTTCCCCGGTTGTGTCCGCCGTTTTCTCATCCTCGTTCATGGCATTCTTGAAGCCCTTGACGGCGCCGCCCAGATCCGAGCCCAGCGTCCTGAGCTTTTTGGCACCGAACAACAGCAATACGATGAGGAGAATGATCAATAATTGCCAGATACTAATACCCATGTTTCCTTCCAGTTTTGTTCAAGTTGAGTGATCAGGCCGACCGACCGGCCTTTTCGGCATGTCCGGACAGACCAAATCGGCGTTGCAGTTCCTCAATGACTCGTTCGGCCGGGATGTCTCGCTGCGCCAGGGCGACCAGCATGTGAAACCAGACGTCTGCTGCCTCGTAAACGATCTGTTCCTCGCTGCCGGCCGTAGCCGCCATGATGAATTCTGCCGTTTCCTCACCAACCTTCTTGAGGATCTTTTCCATACCACCGGCATATAGCGAGGCCACATAGGAACTCTCTGCATCGGCCTGCTTGCGCTGCGCCAGCACGGCACCCAATTGTTGAATCATATCACTCATTCAGGATTCCCCATAGATTTCGTCCGGCGCCTTGAGGACGGGCTCATCCGCTGCCTCATGCCAGTCACCCTCGCCATATTGCAGATAAAAACAGCTGTTCCTGCCGGTATGGCAGGCAATTCCACCCACCTGTTCCACCTGCAGCAGCAATGTATCGGCATCACAGTCCAGGCGAATGTCCCTGACCCGCTGAACATGGCCCGAGCTTTCGCCCTTGTGCCAGAGCCGCTTGCGGGATCGCGACCAATAAACCGCCTCGCCACATGCCACGGTTTGTTGCAGGGCCTCACGGTTCATCCAGGCCAGCATCAGTATCTTACCATTTTCGGCATCCTGAACCACCACCGGCAACAGCCCATCCACATTCCAGCGAATCCGATCCAGCCAGTTGTTTTCCCGGGTCACAGACGTACCTCGATTCCCTGATCCTGCATGAAGCGCTTGCATTCTGCAATGGTATATTCACCATAGTGAAAGATACTGGCCGCCAGCACGGCATCGGCATGCCCCTTGGTAATCCCATCAGCCAGATGCTGCAGATTGCCAACCCCGCCGGAGGCGATCACTGGCACGGATACGGCCTCGCTGATGCGGCGTGTCAACTCCAGATCGAATCCACTTTTGGTGCCGTCCCGATCCATGCTGGTCAACAGCAGTTCCCCGGCCCCCAGTTCGGCCACCTTTCTGGCCCAGTCGATCGCATCGATGCCGGTTCCCCTGCGACCACCATGCGTAAAGATCTCCCAGCGCAGTGGGGAAGCATCATCCGAAACCCGCTTGGCATCGATCGCTACGACGATACATTGTCGCCCGAAGCGTTGTGCCGCCCGCCGAACCAGCTCAGGCTCGGCAATCGCTGCGCTATTGATGGCGACCTTGTCGGCACCCGCCTGCAACAGGGCCCGGACATCCTCTGTTGTGCGGACACCCCCACCCACGGTCAGGGGAATAAAGACCTGGCCAGCCACCTGCCGGACGACATCGCGCATGGTTTCACGATCTTCATGACTGGCGGTGATGTCCAGAAAGACGAGTTCATCGGCACCCTGCTCATTGTAGCGCTGGGCTACCTCGATTGGATCACCGGCATCGCGGATGCCCTGAAAGCGAATGCCCTTGACGACACGTCCGGCATCCACATCCAGACAGGGAATGATGCGTTTGGCGAGACTCATGCCGTGTTATTCCCCCAAATTCTCTTCATCCAGAAGGCGCTGGGCCTCGTTCAGATCGAGGGTCTTTTCATACAGGGCACGTCCGGCAATCATGCCCAGCAGGCCACTCTCGGCACGCCGCGCAATCCGGCGCACATCGGCAAGATCGGTCACACCGCCGGAGACTATCACCGGGATATTGATCTGTTCCGCCAGATTCGAGGTTTCCTCGATATTGGCCCCCTGCATCATGCCGTCGCGGCTGATATCGGTATAGACAATTGCACTGACACCCACTCCCTCAAAGCGTTGCGCCAATTCGACAGCCTTTACCGAAGAGGTTTCCAGCCAACCTTCGGTCGCGACAAAGCCCTGCTTGGCATCCAGTCCAACGATGATCCGACCGGGAAAGGCCTGACAGGCCTCGGCAACGAATTCCGGCTGGCGAACAGCCTGGGTGCCAATAATCACGTAGGCGGCCCCGGCCTTCACATATCCCTCGATGCTTTCCAGGCTCCGAATCCCGCCGCCGATCTGCACTGGCAGTTCTGGAAAGCGGGCACAGACGGCTGCAACGACTTCGGCATGCACCGGTTTGCCCTGTACGGCACCATCCAGATCGACCATGTGCAGGCGCCTGGCCCCCTGACTCACCCAATGGGCAGCCATCTCGACCGGACTGTCGGAAAAGACGGTCTGATCCTCGAACTGGCCCTGTCGCAGTCGCACACACTGCCCATCCTTCAGGTCTATCGCCGGGATGATGATCATGCTCCTTCTCCGTTCCATTTCATGAAGTTGGCCAGCAGACGCAGACCATCCCGATGACTCTTCTCCGGGTGAAACTGCACCGCGAACAGATTCTCGTGCGCCAGTACGCTGGCAAATTCAAGCCCGTAGTCGGTGGTCGCACTTACGTCAGATTCGTTTTCCATCTTCGCATAGTAGCTGTGTACAAAATAGAAGCGACAGCCAGATGCAATGCCTTGCCACAGGGGATGAGCTGCCCGAATATAAACCCGATTCCAGCCCATGTGCGGGACCTTGAGTCCCTTGTTTCGCATTTCGTCCTCCGGAAAGGCCAGTACCTGGCCGGTCAACCGTCCCAGCGCCGCAATGGGTCCCTGTTCTGTCTGTCCTTCTTCACTGCTGTCCAGCAGGGCCTGCATGCCCAGACAGATTCCGAGAAAGGGCTTGTTGCGACTGGCCTCCAGGACGGTTTCGGTCAGATCCCGTTCCCGCAGATGGACCATGCAGTCGGCCAGGGCACCGACACCGGGAAAGACGACCCGATCTGCCTGGCGAATCTGTTGCGCCTCATGAGTAACGGTCACCTGTGCAGCCGAATCGGCATGCTCCAGGGCTTTGGCCACCGAATGCAGGTTGCCCATACCGTAGTCGATTACGGCAACCTTTGTCCCCGACATGATTCAGAGTGATCCCTTGGTCGAGGGAACGATTCCGGCCTGCCGTGTATCTTCGGCAACCGCCATACGTAACGCACGCCCGAAGGCCTTGAAAACCGTTTCGGCGATATGGTGGTCGTTGCGGCCTCTCAGGCAATCGATATGCAGGGTAGCCTGGGCATGATTGACGAATCCGGCAAAGAATTCATGGATCAGATCAAGATCAAATTCACCGACCCGTCCACGTACAAAATCAACCTGATAGGTCAGGCCCGGACGTCCGGAGAAGTCGATGACCACACGCGACAGGGCCTCGTCCAGCGGGACATAGGCATGTCCATAACGATAGATACCCTTCTTGCTACCGAGGGCCTGATTCAGGGCCTGCCCAAGGGTGATACCAATGTCCTCTACCGTGTGATGGGCATCAATATGCAGATCCCCCCTGGCCTGGATCTCGATATCAACCAGCCCGTGCCGAGCCACCTGATCCAGCATATGATCGAGAAAGGGCAGTCCGATATCACTCTGTAGTGTCCCGGTGCCATCAAGATTGATGCGCACGTGGATTTCAGTTTCCTGGGTCTTGCGATGCTGTTCGCCTGTACGTTGTGTCACGTCTGTATTGGATGTTGTAAAAAACGCTTATTGTACCGCAATTGCGTTGAGGGCCTCCATAAAGGCCTGATTTTCCTGTTCCGTGCCCACGGTGACCCGCAGACAATCCGTGAGGCGAGGACTGGAGCCATGCAGAATCTTGATCAGGATCTTTTGTGCCTTGAGACCTTCAAAGATGGCCCCGGCCTCGCCTGCCCGACTTCGAAAGGTGAGGAAATTGGCCATGCTGGGGTAAACCGTTTCTACTTTTGCAGCCTGCTGCAGCTGTTTGGTCAACCACTGTCGTTGCTGGCAGATCTGCTCCACCTGTTTCTCAAAGGGTGCGAAATGTTCCATCACAAAACGGATACTGGCCTGGGTCAGTGCATTGATATTGTATGGCAGGCGAATCTTGCCCAACTGTTGCATGATGGGCCCGGGACCAAATAACATGCCAAACCGCAGACCGGCCATGCCGATCTTGGACAGGGTTCGCATCACCAGCAGGTTGTCGAACCGCCCCACCTGGTCGAGCAGGGTAACCGGGGAGAAGGCATAATAGGCCTCATCCACCACCACCAGTCCTGGTGCCTGCTGGATAATGGTCTCGATTGCACTGGCCTCGAAATTGTTGCCAGTCGGGTTATTCGGATAGGCCAGAAAAACGATGGCGGGCTGATGACGTTGCACGGCCTCCAGCATGGCATCCGCATCCAGACTGAAATCTTCCCGAAGATCCACGGCGTGGTAATCAAGGCCCAACGTCCTGGCAATAATCCGATACATGGTAAAGGTCGGCTCAACTGACAGGATGCCCCGCCCCTGTCCGGCCACGGCCATCAACAACATCTGGATCAGTTCATCGGAACCATTGCCAAACAGCAGTTCAGCTGATTCAGGAGCCTCGAAAAATTCTTTGACGGCCGATTTCAATGTTGTCAGTTCGGCATCGGGATAGCGATTGATCTCAATTTTGGCCAACCTGTCCAGCCAATCCGTTTTCAGGCTCTCTGGCCAGGGGTAAGGACATTCCATGGCATCCAGTTTGACATAACCTTTCTGTTCCTGCACCCGATAGGGGGACAGCTCAAGGATCTCCGGGCGAATCAGGGAATGAATATCCACGTACAGGAGCCTAGTCCTGAATTCGGTATTCGGCAGAGCGGGCATGGGCGGTGAGCCCTTCACTCCGGGCCAGCAGAGAGGTTGGCTGCCCAAGTGTAGAGGCCCCCTGCGCAGAACACATGATGATACTGGAACGCTTCTGAAAATCGTATACCCCCAGAGGCGATGAGAAACGTGCCGTTCTCGAGGTTGGCAGAACATGATTGGGGCCGGCACAATAATCTCCAACCGGTTCAGCGGTGTAATGACCCATGAATATGGCACCGGCGTTGTGAATCTTCTCACAGAGTACCTCGGCATCTTCAACAGAAAGCTCGAGATGTTCCGGTGCAATATAGTTGGAGATGCGTGCCGCCTCATCCAGATCCTGAACCAGGATCATGGCGCCGCGATTCTGCAGCGAGGTGCCGATAATCTCGCGACGCTCCATTTCTGGCAACAGTCGATCGATACTTGCCTGTACCCGGTCAAGATAGTCTGCATCCGTAGCAATCAGGATGGACTGGGCCTCTTCATCATGCTCGGCCTGAGAAAAAAGATCCATCGCCACCCAATCCGGATCGGCACTGCCGTCACAGATGATGAGCACCTCGGAAGGTCCAGCCACCATATCGATGCCGGCTGCGCCAAAGATCATCGCCTTGGCCGTGGCAACATAGATATTGCCCGGTCCAACAATCTTGTCTACGGCAGGAATGGTTTCTGTTCCATAGGCCAGGGCGGCTACCGCCTGGGCCCCTCCCACCGTAAATACACGATCCACCCCGGCTACCTTTGCAGCGGCCAGTACCATCGGATTGAGCTCACCCTGGGGTGCAGGCACCACCATAACAACCTCTTCAACCCCGGCGACCTTTGCCGGGATCGCATTCATGATGACCGAAGAAGGATATGAGGCCTTGCCTCCCGGCACATACAGACCGGCCCGATCCAATGGAGTCACTTTTTGCCCCAGAACCGTGCCATCCTCTTCAGTATATCTCCAGGATTCTCCCTTCTGGTGTTCATGATAACGACGAACACGGTCTGCACTGAATGCAAGGGCCTGTTGATGCGCTTGACCCAGGCTCTCCCATGCCTGCAAAATCCTGTCCTGACCGACTTCAAGATCGCTTACGCTATCGGCTTCCAGTCGATCAAAACGACCTGTATATTCAAGCAAGGCTTCATCACCACGGGTGCGTACCTGATGCAGAATATCCCGCACCGTATTGGTTATGCGCTCATCCGAAAGGCTGTTCCAGCTGCGCAACTGCTCCAGCCTGGGCCAAAAATCCTTGTCTGCGCTGTTCAATCGGGTTACGGTCACCATTACTGTTCTACCTCAACGGCTTGTTTGATGTCTTCGATCAGCTGACTCATGCGTGCATGCTTGGTCTTCATCGAGGCCTTGTTCACGACCAGACGAGAACTGATATCCATGATATGGGCCTTTTCTACCAGACCATTGGCCATGAGTGTTGCACCGGTATCCACCAGATCCACGATGGCATCGGCCAGACCCAATACCGGTGCCAATTCCATTGAACCATAGAGCTTGATGATCTCGACTTGCAGCCCCTGGCTCGCAAAATATTTTCGGGCCGAATTCACATATTTTGTTGCGATCCGCATCCTTCGTCCAAGAGGTCTGCTCTCAGGCAATCCAGCGACAGACATGCGACAACGGGCAATACCAAGATCCAGTGGTTCATAAACCGGCAGACGCTCATTTTCCAGCAGTACATCCTTGCCAGCCACCCCCATGTCTGCACCGCCATAGGCAACATAAGCGGGAACGTCTGTCGCGCGGATAATCACCAGCTTGATATCCGGATCACTGGTATCCAGGATCAGCTTGCGACTGGTCTCCGGGTCATCAAGTGGTTCGACGTCTGCCTGTGCCAAAAGGGGGAGGGCCTGTTTATAGATTCGACCCTTGGACACGGCAATTCTGATCTGATTAGGCATAACTTTTTCTATTCAGGGTTGTTATCATGAGGGAAGACGTTGAATCTCTGCTCCCAACTGCGAAAGCTTTTCTTCAATACATTCATAACCCCGATCAATATGATAGATTCTTTCAACACGAGTCTCTCCTTCGGCTACCAGACCTGCCAGAACCAGGCTGGCCGACGCGCGCAGGTCGGTAGCCATCACTGTCGCGCCTGTCAGCGATTCGACTCCATTGGTAATGACTGTATTACCTTTCAGTGTAGCATCCGCTCCCATACGTTGCAGCTCCATGATATGCATGAAGCGGTTTTCAAACACGGTTTCCGTCACCGAGCCGGTACCTTCAGCAACCGCATTCAGAACCGTGAATTGAGCCTGCATGTCCGTAGGAAACGCTGGATAAGGAGAGGTCTGAACCGTAACAGCCCTGGGTCTTTTCCCCTTCATGTCCAGTACAATCCAGTCCTCACCGGCTTCGATCTCTGCACCGGCCTCCTGCAATTTGACCAAAACGGCATCCAGCAGTTTTGGTGAAGTGTTTTTCAACTTGATCCGTCCTCCCGTTATGGCCGCTCCGACCAGATAGGTACCGGTTTCAATACGATCGGGAAGGATGTCATAGCATACGCCAGCAAGCCGGTCCACACCTTCTATCCGAATCACATCAGATCCAGCACCACTAATCTGTGCACCCATACGGTTCAGGCATTTGGCCAGATCTACCACCTCCGGCTCCCTTGCAGCATTCTCGATGATGGTTTCTCCTTCGGCGAGGGTTGCTGCCATCATCAGGTTTTCGGTACCGGTTACCGTCGTCAGATCCAGGAAGAGATGTGCTCCTTTCAGTCTTTTTGCATGCGCATTGATGTACCCACGCTCCACCGAGATATCGGCACCCATGGCTTCAAGTCCACGGATGTGCAGATCTACCGGGCGTGTTCCGATACTGCAGCCTCCCGGGAGGGAAACATTGGCCTGACCAAAACGTGCAAGCAATGGCCCCAGTACAAGAATCGAGGCACGCATGGTCTTGACAAGATCATAGGGCGCACATTGATTCTTGAGTGCTCCAGCATTGATCTGGATGTTCATGAATTCATCCACAGTCAGGCTTGTACCCATTTCTCCAAGCAATGACATAGTAGTGGTCACATCATGCAGATGCGGAATATTGCGAAGGGTCATGGTTTCATCGGTCAGCAATGAAGCCGCCATGATCGGCAAGGCAGCATTTTTTGCACCAGAAATGCGGATTTCGCCCTCAAGCGGACGCCCCCCCCTTATCCTGAGGGACTCCATCAAGCCTCTTCCGGAGTGAGCGTACGCATCGACAGCGCATGAATGGCAGACCGCATACTGTCTCCCAGGGCGGCATAGACCATCTGATGACGTTTGACCAGCGGCTGACCAGCAAAGGCCGGACTGATGATGGTGGCCTCAAAATGCGTTCCATCACCTTCTACCACTACCTGACTGTCTGGTACACCTGTCAGAATCATCTGCCTAATTGTTTCTGTATCCATATATCAATATCACACTCTCTATCAGGGTTCTTTCTCAACCTTGCCCAACTTCCTCAATTTCAGGATGCGGTTTTTTCCTTGCTCGGACACATAGACCTCGCCGTGCATGCCCAGGCTGATTCCCTGAGGCTCGCGCAGTGAGCTGGCAATGGTCTGAACCACACCATGAAAATGACGCAACAATCTACCAGATTTCTGGTCTTCTGTAATCCAGATTGCACCATCTTTGCCACATTCCACCTGGTCGGGCTCATGCAGTCCCTCTGCAATCACCCGTGTTTGTCCATGTTTCAATGCAAGAATGCGCCCCGTGGATGTTTCTGCCACATAAAGTGTTTTCTGGTCCGGCCCGAGACATAACCCCTCGGGCCGGACCAGGTTGGAGGCATGAACCCGCACCTGATTTTCTGCCAATGCCAGTATGCGACCGGATACACGATCCTCTGACACATACAGTGTCCCATTGTCGTCCATTTCAATACCTTCAGGATGCCGGAGCCTGGCAATCACCCTTACCTCTCGGGCTGGAATATCAACGCTGAGGATTCTACCCCGGGATACTTCTTCAGTAACATAGAGTCGTTGTCGATGATAGGCGAGTCCATCTGGGCGATGCAGATTATTCAGCAAGGTGGCGACATGTTTACCCTGGATCCGAATCAGCTTGCCATTTCCCTGTCCCAGCTCAAGCGTGGCATAGACAGTCTGATCCGGCAACACAACAATATTGTCGACTCGTGGAAGATCAGCCTGAAAAATCTCGGCATGCCAGCCTTCGTCTACCTGAGGCAACACGGCCTCGTTCGACTCGACATCACCGTTCCAGAATAATGTGGATATCAGAATACAGAACCAAAGAGCTGCATTCCCTCTTACGACACGATACTCAATCATTCTGGACTATATGAATATGAATGATATTCGCCCAGCAGGATGCACTCAGATCAATCTCCAGATTTCGTCGTCCTGCAGGGAAAAATTGTCAGCGTCTGAAGATCCTTCACCTGCCTCTTCATCCAGTATAAGGCTGAGATTATCATCCTGATATTCAAAACAGCAAAAGTAGCGTGTCTTCTGTGTCACACGGACCATCCTGACCACCTCATC
>RFGN01000365.1 GCA_003696645.1 Gammaproteobacteria bacterium
GACTCCTGCATACCTGATTCGTTCAAATGCATGCCCGGCGACAAAACACAGCCGCTCAACATCACCAATGCAAGCCCCATGCAACGATAATATGCCTTCATTTCTATCCCCTGGCCCAGAGTTTTTCTTCCCATAAAGCCAGCTCCTCTTCAATCTTCCGCAGCACCAGTTCGAAGACAAGTCGTGGCTGCCGGTACGGGTCTTCTATCTCAACCCCCGACCATTTCCCCAGAAGATGCACCTTTCCGCGCGCCGCAGGATAGCGCGAGACAATCCATTCTTCCTGCTTTTTTTCCATGACCCACACCAGATCAGCAGACTTCAACATCTCCGAGTCAAGCTGACGCCCCCGATGCCCTCTGACGTCCAGCCCTCGATCCCGCATCAGCGCCACCACATTCGGATCAGCCACCTGCCCCTTCAGGGCTCCAATCCCAGCCGATTCAACGGCCACATCCCAGCCATGCAGGTCTGCATCGCGCTTCAGAAGCGCCTCGCCCATCACGCTTCGGCAGATGTTGCCAGTACAGACAATCAAACATTTTCTGAACTTCAAACGCCCCACTCCCGACTCTTCTGATGGGAGGAACAATACAACCTCGCGCGATATTCCTCTAGAGAATTTACCGAGCATTGCAAGGGGCACCACTCCGATCATGCTTTGGCCCAAGCGGATATATGAGACTGGAAAAGTCTCGGCCGGCTATCTTTGGCATCCCCTTGAGCGTTCAGAAATTATATTTAACACCACTTAATATTACCAAGGGTGTGTATAAGATCTGTAGCTGAAGATGGTTCGTCGGCTCAAACCAGACATTGAGGGATGCGCCAGGCGTCAAATTGTATTTAAAAAGGAAGCTGTTACGGAAAGGGATGTGGTTGACCCTAGCCAGCTTCCCCTTATAGCCGTAAAGAACCCCGGCAAAATAGTCAATGCCGAAGCCATGAGTAGAATAGATGGTGCGAGTAACACCGAAATGCCAAGTTCGCTCGTGGAAGGAGTTGATGAATGTTCCGGCAGACAATGAGTTATATGTGATGCTTATGAGATTGTTGGTTGAAACGTCTTTGCTCTTGGACTGGGTATGCATGCCGAAAGGCAGGTAAACAATACCATTCTTGGGAGCTTTGCCGTAAATGAAAGTCAGCAGTGCATTGCCTTTACTTTGCTGATTGGATCCAGCTGGCCTAGCTGCTCCCGCTACAGGCCTTCTCCGATCATCAAATTGATCTGCTCGGCAGAATTGGGCGAACACTCCCAGAAGCATGATGACCGCAAACGGTACTAACATCGCCCGAACCCAACCCGGCCGAACTAGGTACACTCCTTCCATATGACATTCACTTCCCCTCCAAAAATAAGGCCCTTTCGTAGCCCAACGACCGCCTGAGATCCAATTGATAAATCGATAAAACAGGAAACTCATCGCACAGGCAAGCTGAAATAGTAACCCAATGACAAAGAAAGGACTTTTGCCTTGAAGTTGCCCTTTGGTGCTTGCATGAGTCCATAATGAGACTGGATACTGAATGCATCCGAAATCTGCCAGCCGAGGCCCACGTCAGCCTGCCAGACAAACCCTCCGGCTACATCCAATCCACCACCGCCCGCTGCGCCGACCAGAGCATCGCCCTCGACAAACAATGGTGTTCCGGAAAGGGGAAGGCGTATACCCGCACCCACAAGGCCGGTCATATAACCGCCGCCCTTGCCCTTATAGGCTCCAATGCCCTGCCCACTGAGATAGAACCAGTCATTGATAAAATAGTCCAATTGAAAGCCAAGCAGGTCGACATCGAGGTCGGCATGATGATTGCGCCAATTCGGTGCATCCTTGATATAACGCTGATCCACCATGCGCACGCGAAAGTGCTTTGCTTCAAA
>RFGN01000366.1 GCA_003696645.1 Gammaproteobacteria bacterium
GGCTCCTATTCAGGTTGAATTTGACGGGAGAGAAGGCATTGCCGGAGAATTCGTGATACGTGCCTTTGTTCTGCCACGTCGGGAGGAATTTTCCAGCGACGATGAGGCAAGACGGGCACGCATCGGTAACGAGTATCAGGGTATATACGTATATCGTGAGAATCGTCTGATCTATGGCCCTGACTGGCTGGGCATCTTCCAGAAGGAGCCACATGGTTCGCTTCTCCGCGTCGAATTCTCGTTTGATCACCGGCTGGACGAAGCCTTTCACGTTGATATCAAGAAGTCGCAGATCTCGCTCAACGAGGACCTCTACAACTGGCTCGCCAGCGATTTTCTGCCCGCTCCCCGGAGAGCGGCGGACGAGCGTTACCGTCAGGGCCGAAAGAAAAAAATACAGGAGCAGGCTGCAGGTGGGGCTCATGACTCGTCGAACCGGTCCATCGGCAACCGGGAAAAGGAGGTCGATCAGGCCCGGGTCGAGGTGGTGAACGAGCAAACGGGTGAGGTGGAGGTTACCAATGACAGCGGTCGGGTCCGGATGAAGCTACGCCTGAGTAAGGCCAACCGCCCCGGCGAAGTCTATATTCAGCCTGTCGGGGAACTTGAAGATGGATTGCTCTGGGCACCTGCCATCATTGACGGTCATCAGGGTGTCACCCTCAACACCGGTCATCCCTACTATCACAGGGTCTATGTCCCGAACCTGTCCTCGGGAGTGACCGTGCAGGGCATGGATTCGCTCCTGTGGGCACTTGCGATCGCGGAACTCAAGGTTACCAATGAGGCGACGCTACGGTATTTCAGGGAATTGCGCTACGAGATATCCCGCATTTTGCGGCTGCTCGTAGAAGACCTGCCTGAACCCAGGGATTCAGATGACCACCAGTAGTCTGAGAGAGATCAGAAAGAGGCTGATTGACACGTTTGGCCTGAATTTCCGGGTCAGTACTACCCGGGAAACGGAAGGCCTCATTCTTCATATCGCGCCGACGGATCTGTCTGCCTCCGAGGGCTTCAGTGTACGCGTGACGGTTGGCTGGCGTCACCTGAGAGCAGAGTTTATACCCGGTAGCTTTGCACGTCCCCTGCTACAAGAAATGGCCGGGGCTGACGAGGAAAGCAGATTGAGAAGTATGGCCTTTGCACGGGGAGCAGAGCTTGCTGGCATCACGCTGGAAATGAAGCTGAACAGGCAGTACGTGGATCCAACGGATATCGAAGCGTGGACCGGTGAATGGAATCAGATGTCTGTTACAGCCATTTCAGAGAATGTGGCGCTGAATCCGGAGCATGAAGATGAACTGATCCAGCACATCCTGAGGGTGGTTGAACCGGTAATGGGCATGGTGCTTTCCCTGCTGCCCGTTGAAGAAGTGAACCAGGAGGAAGAAGGAATTACAGGTCTGCCCGAGGGCGCCGTGCAGCGCATGGAAGTGAATCGTTACGAGCGAAGTCGGCTGAATCGGGCAGCCTGTATCGCCGTCCGGGGCAGGACATGTGCTGTGTGTGGCTTCGACTTCGAGCGGGTCTATGGCCCGCTCGGCAGAGGTTTCATACACGTGCATCACGTGATACCCGTCTCGCAACTGGGCCCCGATTATCGTATTGATCCGGTCCGTGACCTTGTGCCTGTCTGTCCGAACTGTCATGCTATGCTACATCGCAGAGTCCCCCCGTTATCGGTAGAGGAGCTCCGAAGCATGATGGTAGATCAGGGACAGGAAACCACGCATTCATGATACCGGTGCCCCGGCACGAGGCAATCTGACATCATAGCTTTACCTTGCTGATCTGAGACGGGAACGGAGGTCACGCGGTGGCATGATTCAGGTCTGCAGAGTGCGAACCTCACCGATGAATTCTTCGAGAGTCAGAAAATCGCGCCGCTGCGTGGTCGTGTAGTATCTGTGGAGGGGTGCTGGAAGCACGAGGGTAAGATGCTGCCGGCTCATCTCATTTGTCTGATTTTCGGAGATGCCCGGGTCCAGCGTGCAGAGGTGCTTGTGCGCAATCCGGTCGGCTTCTGTCAGTACCTGTCGCCAGCGTTCCTTGCACGTGGACTTTGCACCGAGCATCCGGAGTTTACTGTCCGGGAATCCCGGGTCATGATAGGCTGCTGAGCCCGGAAATAGAAAGTCGGGTCTGTTTTTCTCCTCAGTAGTTGCCTGCGTTTCAAACTGGAGACGATGGGCCTCAAAGAGCGCCGAGAGATGATTCTGCAGGGCATATCCCATCCGTGATTTTCGACGGTTCTGGACCGACAGTGAGAAGGATAAAAAATCGTCCACGCTATCGAATCCCTTCTCCAGACGCTCCGAAACAATCACGCGCTCCAGTGCGCGGAAGAGTTCCTCCTCACGTTGTAGCCACCGTACCAGCATTTCATCGGGGGATTTTATCGGGTCCCCCTCGCTCAGCTCTCTCGCCAGCGCCGACATGTCTCTGGTTGGAGGAAATTCCTGTCCGAAACGCTCGACAACAATATCCTCGTCGGTGGCTTCTGGTTCGAGGAGGACATTGATACCCAGGCTCTCGAGAATCAGTCGCTCCGCGAATCCCAGTTCACGCCCTTCAAGATCTTTTCCGGGAATCAGGGAAATCTGATTCTTCTTTGTCTCGAATGCGGAGAACAGACTGGTCAGGGCACGCTCCAGTGACGAGTTCTGCTCCACCAGTAACCCGTATATGTCACCGCTCCGCATTCTGACGAGCGCCAGCGTGTCACCCTCCTCTGCACGGGAGAGGAAATCGCCCGTGTAGTAGAGACGCCACTCCCGAGAGCGATACGGATTTTTTTCCCTCGCATCATAAAAGGTGAATTCCCCCTCTTCTCCCTCGGTTTCGTATTCCTCACGAAGATAGCGCCACTGGATACGGCCCCTGATTTTTAGTTCTGTCCCTTCTCCCTCGGGTTCGTATTCATCACGAAGCAAATAGAAACGGTCCCTGATTTTTGTTATCTCAGAGAACACCTCCAGAAGATGAATCGTACCGTTTCTAATGCGCAACAATACCTTAGAGTTATCATGCACACCGACTGCAAAGAAATTCAGCAGGGCACGAACTCCACCGATCTCGTGCTGATTGGAACCACGATCGGGTAAATCGACCTTCTTCAGGGTCTTCAGAGCGACAGATTCTATAATATCCGATAGATTCATGTGAATCCCCACGTTCGGAGTAATTAACAGGTGGGCCAGTCCGGATAGCTGGCACTATGTCAGGTTATATCACGGGCATCGTGATTCAGAGAAAAAATATCCTCTGAATCACGATGCCGGTAAAGCCATTCAGCCCTGGAAAACCTGTTTTACTGTACTGCAACTACGCACCAGTTTTCATTGTCTGGAGTGATTCCCCCGGGAGGCGGTGCATCACTTATGTAATACTGATCACCTTCTCGGTATAGCACCAGAGTTTGACCTGGTTGCATACCGGTTACTCTGAAGAATTCAGTCATACCAGTCAGACGATACTCATCACGCGTACCGTTCGGCTCAAACAATTTATTGTTATAATGAACGAACTTGAAGGTGTAGTGTGTATTATCCAGGTCATGAACAAAGTCAATGTGTACCTGGGGATTTTTGGTATGCTCGTCCAGAGGAGGAAAGAAACCAAGGATCTCTGGAGCTCTGGGTATGTAGACACCCACCTGGTGCGAGCCCGTTTCCCCTACATCGTTCGCGCTCAGGATTTTACCTATCGCTTTTGTCATGGCGTATATCGGGTTTGTTTAAAGGGTCTGAAAAGAGCCTGACAGGGCGTCAGAAATTTCATCTCGGGCTATTTGTTCCTGCCAGATCAGGGCAATCTTATCACACACATCATCTCATTACGGTCCAGTACAGCTTTCGCCTCTATGGGGCTTCCTGACAGGTCAGTCCTCCATGCGTTCTACAATAGTTCTACAAACCCGCGATCACGTCCGGCTAGGTCAGGTCAGAAGCGGCAGGAAGAACGGCCCATACAGGCCAAAAAGAGGGTTATTGGGCGATTGGAGAGGGGCGTCCATATCCTGCCCGGGGAGCCAAACCTTTTGAAGCAAGGCGCTGATCCGCATAGGGTTAGCGCCTTTGCTTTGGGGAGCGGGGGAAGGCAGGACGCTTCAAGCC
>RFGN01000367.1 GCA_003696645.1 Gammaproteobacteria bacterium
ATAGTATCCCGTTGAACTACACCCTGTTCGACTTGGAGGTATACAAGGACGCTGACAAGGACTATGCAACCCCTGCATATCCATATGCGCCAATCAATGCCGTGACCTTCTATAATTCATGGGATCAGAGTATTCGGACCTATGTTCTGGCGTTGGATCGCAGTGCGGATGAGATTCGTGAGCAACTGGCGGGGGACTTTGATGAGTTTGGGGAAATGACGGAATCCAATGGATTTTTCGTCTTTACAGACGAAATATCCATGTTGTCACGCTTTCTGTCTGACATCAGGGACACAGACGTTCTCAGTGGATGGAACTCAGAGGACTTCGATATTCCTTATCTTGTGAACAGGATTTTGTGGCTTCTGGCGGAGCGGTATGAGGTATTGATTACTTTCCCGCTGGATACTTCTCCTGATAAGGTAAGGGAATACCTTGATCGGATAATCGAAGCTGACAATGATGCCTCCCCTGCGCCGTTGTATCTCTTGCAGAGGGTGAACTATCCATCGCTGGATAAACCACCTGAGCCGAAGACTGTCGTCAAGTATGGCAAGGATGTCATTACCTATGAGTTGCTGGGTAGGGTTCACCTTGACTACTTGGAACTCTATAAGAAGTTCACCTATGAGGAATTGCACTCTTATTCGCTGGATTCGGTGCTCAGCCATGAAGTAGGACAGAACAAGGTTCCATATGAAGGAACCCTCGATGATCTGTATAGGAATGACATTCGTCGGTTCACAGCATATTCCCGGCAGGACGTTGCCGGTTTGGTTGATCTCGACAACAAGTTGGGTTTCATCAATCTCACTGATACGATGGCCCGATTTGGTCTGGTGAATCTGGAGAAGGTGCTGGGAACGGTTGCACTGGTTCAGGGGGCTATTCATCGTAAGGCGCACCAGCACGGAAAAGTGGTCCCAGACAAGCGGAATGCGCTGCGAGTGGCCGAAGAATATGATGGAATGGCTGCACCGGGAGCTATCGTGTTTGATCCGATCCCCGGGATCCATGAATGGGTTGCGTCATATGACGTGAACAGCCTGTATCCGACGACTATTCGTATGCTTAACCTCAGCTATGAGACAATCGGTGGTATTGTTCTGCCAGATCGTATTGATCGAGATGAAGGAAAAAAGCGTGGATGGGCCGATTTCTGGTCAGATTACCTGCAAATACCAGAGGTGACTCTCATCAATAGCGGGAGCGATGAGACAGTTCGTGTATTGTTCCCGAATCCAGATGCGTTCACTATCACAGACACGTTCGTTGTAGAAGAGATACCAGCCAAGAATATCCTTGATCTGGTGGATTCTGATCCAAATCTTCTCTTGACTCCGTTCGGGCTTATCGTGGATCGAACCATCACTGGCATCATCCCCGAGCTACTGGGCGAGTGGTATGAAGGGCGTAAAAAGATGCGCAAGATGGAGAGCGAATACTTCAAGAAAGCTCAAGAGGAGCAGGATCCAGCCAAGAAGAAGGAATATATGCAGAAATACGAATACTTCTCGACAATGCAGATGGTCAGGAAGATCTTGTTGAACTCCACCTATGGGTCCATTCTAAACGAACACTGTGCATACTACATGTTCCCTGTGGGGTCGTCGGTAACCATGTCCGGACGCGCCGTGGTATATTCGATGAAGGAGATTGCTGAGGAGTTGCTTGACGCTGGATTGGATACAATCAGGGAGATGGCCGGATGACGAGCATTACGTCAACCGAGGGCAGGGAACACG
>RFGN01000368.1 GCA_003696645.1 Gammaproteobacteria bacterium
AGCCCAGAGCGGGAAAGTAATCTCCGTTGGTGAACTGGAAATATCGAGAATCGTGAGGACTAACCTGGATAAAGCCTTTGGAGCTGGAGGGTTGAACGGCGAATTGGAGGGGGTGTTGAGCAGTGGAGGTTGCTCCCGAGCTATCTTGGGCTTTGAGATAAACTTGCCATTGGCCAGCGAGATGGGGCGAGAAGCGAACTTTCCAGCGATAATTGTTGGTGGGATAAAACCAATCATTGGCGCCAAATTTGGAGGTGAGAAAATCTTGATAATAAAAGGCAGGCTGGTTGTAGGTGTTGCCGTTGGGGTCGGTAAAAACAGCATCGACAGAAATACCTTGGGAACCATTGATATGGAGGTTGTTAGCGGAGGGGTCGAAGGGAAAAAAGAAGTTTTGAGCGGTGGTGTCGACAGAGAAAGTGAGTTCGAATTTATCATAAGTGGGGATGGTAGTGGAATTTGGGACGAGATTGGAAATGGCGGGAGCGGCGTATGCTTGGCTAAGCGAGCAGGCGATAAAAAGAGCGGTGAGTGTCGTTAGTTTGGTGATATTTACCATATTCCCACGGATGATAAAACTTGAATGTAAGCATTAGGCGGGGTTGAAGTTGATAGGTGACCGTATTCGCCAGCGGCTTCTAGTCCAAAGATGGCGGTGTTGGGAAAAGCGTTGGTGATTGCCTGCCTAACCGCGGTATAAGTTCCCGGGGCAGGATGTCCTAGGGTATGCCAAATGAACAGGGGTTGGTTTGGTTGGAAAGCCTGATTGAAAGCATCGAGGCTGATATCTTGAGGAGCGGGAGAGTTGGTGTTGAGTGAGGTAACGATACTGGCTAGCTGAAAGTTGCCAGAGAGAGTGGTGGCTAGGATGGAATTTTGGAGCGGCAGGCCGGGGGAGGGAGAGGTGGCGGCGGTGGAAATGGTTACGCCATTATCAGCGACTGGCCCGCCAACGATATGAACGTAATTGGGGATGTTGATGGGCGAGATCTCAACTTCCTCTTGCAGTCTGGGAGTGGTATAGGCTTTGCCAGATAGGTCGGGAGTGGGAGAGCAGTTTGAGGTGTCGGGAAGATTGGCTATGCCCGCCTTAACGCCACACATGATATAGAAGAGGTTAGGCCGATGTCCGGGGCCAGAGAGGATAATTAGATTTTGTTGGTTGGGATTGAGGCTGGCACTGACGGAGAGACCTAGGTTGTATCCAGCGTTGATAAGAGTAGCCGGCTGAGTGTTGGTGAAGATGGTTTGATGGCTGGCGAGGCTGGAGAATTTGGAGCCGCTGAGAGCGAGAACGGCGGTAGAACGATGAAAATGTTCGGTAAATTGTTGATGGGTGAGGCCGTTGTATTTGTTATTGCCAGTGCCAATAACTTGAATAAGCGAGTTGGGGTGGTCGGAAGAGAGGGCGGAGATAAGTTCGGTGGTGGCCGAGGCATTGGTGATAGCGTAGATGAGCGCTGGATTGGGATTGGCGGATAAGGCTTGTTCAATGGCTGGCAGGTGAATAGAGGTGAAAATTTGGGAGGCATCCATGGCGAGCCAGTCTTCGTCTGGAGTTGACGCAATACCTGTACCCACAACTAAACTGGGATTGGAGACGGAGGGATCGGGAGTGGGAGTACGGTTGACTTGGTTGAGCGGCATAGACCAGGTTTGCAAAAGGTGATTGATATCAAATAGATCAATGACGCCATCGGTATTGAGGTCTGAGGGGGAGAAGCCGGGAGCGCCGGATTGAAGCAAGTGAGCGATGATATCTTGGTACTGGTGGTAAGTGTAATTTGCTTGGGCGTGAGTGGGGCCGGGACTCGCCAGTTGAGCGGCCAGAATGAAAACGACGCAGATGATGATAGGGAAGCCGCGAGTTTTCATAGGGACAGGGAATTGATAATGATGCGATAGGCGGAGAAGCCAAAGCTGAGAAAATTATTGATAAGGGTGTTGATGTCGAAAATATTGACCGCGCCATTGGCATCTAAGTCTGGGGGCGCAATTTCCTCCGGGGGAGCGATGGTATCAGAGGAAGCGATGGTGGCGACAAGGTTGTCGATGTAGTAAAGGTCGCCGGTTTCCACGTAGGGGCTGTCCAGGTAGTGCCAAAGTTCTGACTGGCTGGCTTGTTGCAGGAGGGCTTTGGCTTGAAACATGGCGTGAGTTTGCTGATAAGGCATTAGGCCATTTTCTCCCTGAACCTCGGTGTTGAGGGGGATATGCCAGTAAGGAGACATTTCTTGGTAACGAGAAATAACCTGAGCGATGTTGTTCTTGTAGGTGGCGTTTTGTAAGAGGGCAGTAGCCATTTCTGGATTTAAATACATGAAGTTCCAGGCGTTAATCAGAGTAGTGTAATAGGCTTGTCCCGAGGGAAAAGCATCGGCCTTCATGTTGCCAGTTTGTTCTATCAGACTGTCTAGTCGAGATTGTTCTGCGGGGGCTAGGGACTGGCCGGCCAATTTTTTGAGTTCGGCGTAGCCGATGTTGGCGGCTAAATAGGCGTTGCGAGCGTTAGGGTAGTCGGCGAGAGATACGTTGGCTGGTGGGGTGAGCCAGCTAGTGTTGATCTGACTGAGTATTTGGGAAGGGCTGATGATACCAGAACTGGGATAATCGACTCCGATCTTGGCGTAGATATATGCCGCGTAGATGTTTTGGACGGGATTTGAAAGTAAGCCACGGTAGGAGCCAACTGATTGAGGGTTGGCTGGGAAAAGAGTTGCTGCCAGGTCGGGAGGCATGGGGTAATTGTGTCGAGGTTTGCCCGAGCTAAAACCAACATGGTAAATTTCCAAAGGATTGTAGTTTTGGTATTCGGCTTTGATGTAATCGATTGTTTGATGCCGTAAAGTTTCGGAGAGATAAGGAAGAGCGCGAGCAAGAATGATAATAGTTTCGGCAGGGTTTGACCATAGGTCTTGAAAGTATTTTTGATCGTACAATGTTAGGCGGGCATCCAATAAGCCTGAATAAGTGCGGAAGGGTTTGAGATGTCCGGCGGCAATGATTTTGGCCACTTGTTGATTGAGTTGGTTGACTAGTTGGTTGGCCGATGGTGAAGTTGGCGGTTGTTTGCTAGAAGGCCGAGGGACTTTGGATAAGACTGGAGCGGTGGAGCCGGCGCCGGCTGGATCGAAAGCTATGAGAGAGTTGCCCCGCACCACGTAAAGCCTGCCTTGATAGGGGATGGGAGCTACGTTGTCTCCATGTTCCACATGCCAGCGTTCGTAGGTGTTAGTGTGGGGAGCGGTCATGAATTTGATAAATTCTTCGAAGTAGCTATTTTGAGGGAAAAGCGGGTTAGTATGATAGTCGCCTCCGGGGAGGGTGTTGGTGCGGCTGGAAGGAGAGTGGAAGGGGATATAGCCACTGTTGTAACGCCATTGTCTTCCGGGAGTATTGCCGGGATAGGCTGTGTTGGCGATGGCATTGTTGGCTGCTCCCAGGAAGCGGTCGCAACATAAATTCCAATAAAACATATTCCCCCCCATACTAACTGCAACTGGCTCATCGCTAGGCCAATCGGAGCTGTTGCCAGACATGCCGGAGATAGGAAAACTGACATACTTGCCACCAGTTTTCCAGCCAACCAGCATAGCGGAGGGAATGGCGCCGCTGCTAAGCATAGTGGTGCGGAAGTATAGGGTGCCGGTGTTGCCGTCGATGACTGGCGGGTATTGGGTGCCTTCATGAGTCCATGCCCAGAGCATGGGAGCGTAGTCGGGTTTGCCGTTATTGTTGATATCGAAGGATTTTTCTGCGCCGGTGGAGGCGTCGAGAAAGATCAAGTTTCTCCGTTGAGGGTAGGTTTCAAAATAGCTGGTGATAGTGCGACCATGGCTGTTGACCGTGATGTCTGACACTTTGTGTCCTTTTGACCAACTTGATTCGCTGGCAATCACTGCCGGGGGTGTTCCGGGAGTTTCTCCGGAGGTGTTATTGGAAGAAAAGAGCCAATCATTTTCCAGATCTCGAAGCCCGCCGTAGCTAGCGCCTAGTTCGGGTGTGTTGACGGCTTCGTAGTCATTGGTTTTGGTAAAGAGAACCCAGGTGTGGTTGAGGTAGGGATCTTGGTAAACTACTGGCCACCAGGAGTGAGTGCCTTCTCCGGGCAAAAGGCTTTTCCAGACTTCATCGCCAGTGTTGGCGTTGATGGCGTAGGCGTACCCATCCATGGACGATGTGTAAACGGTATTGGTGGAGTCATCGTAGGCGGGAGAAAATAGCACTGGAGCTGCTGTGCTTTTGGTCCATTGAAGGTCGCCTTGGAGATCAAGCGCGTAAATATTGCCATCGCGACTGCCAAAAATGACGAGGTTGTTAACTACTAGAGGGTTGGTTTCAATAGCTCCTTGGGCGGAGGTGTTTCGCCAGATAAGCTGACCGGTGTTGGCGTTGATGGCGTAAAGGCTGCGATCGGTATCGCCGACGTAGAGAACGCCGTTGGAGTAAGTAGGGCTATTGCCAAGCGGCGAGGTAGTGCCAAACACCCAAGCGACATCGCCGGTGTTGGCGTTGATGGCATAAAGACCGTCTTGGGTGCTGACATAGATATGTCCGTTGGCGCCAATTAGTTGAGTTTTCTGGCGGATGTAGGGAATGAATGGCTTGACCCATAATTCTTTGAGATTTCCCTCAGTGCCTTGGGAAACCCAAGAGGTGCGTTGGGGGTTGGCTCCCGACATAGGCCATTCTTGAGCAATGGCTGGCGAGCTGAGACTAGCTAAAAGCAACAGAGTTATTGAAATGATTTGGCTATTTTTGAGAGTCATGGATTGATTTTGTTTTATAGGCGGGATGAACGTTGGATTTTGGGGTGAGAATAGTGTTGGTTGATATGATTGTACCCATATTTAATGTAGCAGAAAAAGGGGTTTATTGGCTAAATTGCTTGATGATGTTGTTGATGTCGAAGATGCCAATGATTTTCTGGAGATCTTGAGAGTAAAGATTGAAGCTAAGAATGTGGTTGAGGTAATCAAGAAAATCGATTTTGTCGGGGTTGGGGGGAGGATTGTCTGGGGAAGAGGTAGAGAAGTAGACGCCAGTAAATTTGAAGCCTCGGTTGGCGTCAGGGCGGTAGCTGGCTTCGATAACTATTTTGTAGTAGGGGTATGGATTGTTAAGGACGGTGGATTTAGGGGGTGTGTCATGAAAAATGCCTTCGGCATATCCAGATTGTGAAGGAGTTTCTAGAGGATAGTCGGCTTGGTCCCAGGCGATCCAGACTGGATTGGTAGTCCATGGTCCGGTCGGTTGATCGCTACCGTATATCTTGACGGTGGCGCTGGTAACGTTGTCTCTTACCCAATACATATCGAAGGTGAGTTGGGTATCTTGGGGATGATGGGCTTGGACGACTTGCTCGAGCCGACCGACTAAACCCCCACTGCCACCGTTATGGCACTGATCGGGATTTGAATATCCTTGGCCAATACCATTAGTCCATCTGGCGGAGGTAGGTTCATTGGCGCCATTGGCTAAGGATGAGGGAAGCGGTTGGTCGTTGGAGCATTTTTGGCTGTGAGTAAAACAGTGATCTGGGTAGGCGGGGGTCATGTCTGACCAAGATTGCAGGGATGATTGTTGGTTGGGCTGGGAGGAAGTTGGATTTCTGAACCAGGGATTTTGGATGAGATTGTCTGGAGGGAGGTCGGGGACGATGTGGGGAGAGCAGGTTTGGGCGTGAATATTTGTGGGGGATGCTATCAGCAAAATAATCAACAAAATTATATAAGGCATATGTTGATCATAACTTGTTTGATGCATGGTTGTCAGGATGATCTTCTCATGGTACTTGGATTGGGGGAGAGATGAAAGAACGGTTCTTTAGTTAGTTGCCGAAGCGGACGGCGGAGCCTTCATTCATGATAGCTTTAATTTGATTGTCGCCTAAGGGATAGTTGTAGATGCGAACGTCGTCTATCTGACCATCGAACACGTTTTGTGGGGCAGATGAATAGTAGCGGGCGCCGATGATCGACTGGTCGACAGATGTGAAGCTGTTTCTGGATTCGGCGGCGCCGATGGTTTGCTTGATGCCGTTGATGTAGAGAGTGACTGTATTGGAGCTGCGAACAACGGCGACGTGTTGCCAGGTGTTTTTTTGGAGGGCGGTGGAGGTGCTGACGCCTCCGCCAGTTGGTAGCCAGTTGTCATAAGACAAGCCGCCAGTATTGCGGTCGATGAAGATATAATGGGTGTAGTATCCGCCCGCTTGATCATTTTGAACATATATTGTCCGATGGTTGATTCCCATGGGGTCGGTGGTTTCGTGGGGATAGATCCAAGCGGCAAAAGTAAAATCATCCTGATCGATTAGCTCGCCGGCACTATCTACGGTAACGTAGTCGTTGGAGCCATCCAGGTCGATGCTGCCGCTAAATTTGCCTGATGTGCCATTGTTCCAAGCATCGGTACTAGTACCTGAAGAGCAGGTGCCGGCGGAGGTATTTGTGCCGGTGGCGCCGATGGTGATGGTTCCGTTATTTCCGTTTCCACTAGCGTCATAGGCGGTGGTGCCTTGACACTCATCGAAGCGGTACCAGGCGATTGGCTTGCCACGGTTG
>RFGN01000369.1 GCA_003696645.1 Gammaproteobacteria bacterium
CAGCGATACAGGGCCTTGAGCTCATCGGGGATGCGATCGATCCGCTGTACCGAACCGTCGTAGTATTTCAGGTCGTTGGCCATGACCTCGTCCCACAGATCGCGGGCCTTGAGGTCTTCGATCAGGGTCGGATTGGCGACGGTGAATTCCCCGGACAGGTTCGACTTGACGAACAGGTTCTGATAGGTCGGCTCGATCGACTGGGTGGTGCCACAGATGTTGGAGATGGTAGCCGTCGGTGCAATCGCCAGACAGTTGGAATTGCGGATGCCGACCTGACGGATGCGGTTGCGCAGGCTGTCCCAGTCCAGTGTGCTGCTGCGGTCCTGTTCCAGATAGTCGCCACGATGCTCGGCCAGGATCTCGATGGAATCGATCGGCAGGATGCCACGGCTCCACAGTGAGCCCTCGAAGCTGGGATAGCGGCCACGTTCTTCGGCCAGGTCGGTGGAGGCCTTGATGGCAAAATAGCTGATTGCTTCCATGGAACGATCGGCAAATTCCAGCGCCTTGTCGGATTCATACGGGACACGCAGACGATACAGGGCATCCTGAAAGCCCATGATGCCGAGCCCGACCGGTCGATGTTTCATGTTGGAATTGCGTGCCTGCGGGACAGAGTAGTAGTTGATGTCGATGACATTGTCGAGCATGCGCATGGCGGTGTTGATGGTCCGCTCCAGACGGGCCATGTTGAGGCCCTTTTCATCGATGTGCGCAGGCAGGTTGACGGACCCCAGGTTGCAGACGGCGATCTCCCGGTCCGAGGTGTTGAGGGTGATCTCGGTACACAGGTTGGAGGAATGCACCACGCCGACATGCTGCTGCGGGGAACGCAGGTTGCAGGGGTCCTTGAAGGTCATCCACGGGTGGCCGGTCTCGAACAGCAGGCTCAGCATCTTGCGCCACAATTGTACCGCCGAGATGCGCTTGAAGTGAGTGATCTCGCCACGGTCGGCCTTTTCTTCATAGCGAAGATAGGCAGCCTCGAAATCCTTGCCATACAGATCGTGCAGATCCGGGGTATCATCCGGCGAGAACAGGGTCCATTCGGCATCCTCGTTGACGCGTTTCATGAACAGGTCTGGAATCCAGTTGGCAGTATTCATGTCGTGGGTGCGGCGGCGTTCGTCACCAGTATTCTTGCGCAGCTCCAGGAACTCCTCGATATCCAGGTGCCAGGTCTCGAGGTAGGCGCAAACGGCCCCCTTGCGTTTGCCACCCTGATTGACGGCGACGGCGGTATCATTGGCGACCTTCAGGAACGGCACGACGCCCTGGCTCTTGCCGTTGGTGCCCTTGATATGGGAACCAAGGGCACGGACCCGCGTCCAGTCATTGCCCAGACCACCGGCAAACTTGGAAAGAAGGGCATTGTCCCTGAGAGAACCATAGATCCCGTCCAGATCATCCGGGACCGTGGTCAGATAGCAGGAAGACAACTGCGGACGCAGGGTACCGGCATTGAACAGGGTCGGTGTGGAACTCATGAAATGGAAGGTGGAGAGCACATTATAGAACTCGATGGCACGTTCTTCACGATTGACCTCGTTGATGGACAGACCCATGGCCACACGCATGAAAAAGGCCTGTGGCAATTCAAAACGGGTGTCCTCCCAGTGCAGGAAATAACGGTCATACAGGGTCTGCAGGCCCAGATAGGTGAACTGCAGGTCCCGTTCCGGCACCAATGCAGCCCCCAGTTTCTGCAGGTCAAACTGTTTCAGCTCCGGGGTCAGCAGTTCCACCTCGACCCCCTTGGCAATGTAATCGACAAAATATTCGCCGTAGTGTGGGGCAAATTCATCATGGGTACTGGCCGGGGCGCTGCAATCGACGAAGGGCAGGGCCTCATGCTGCAGCTTGTTGAGCAGCAGACGGGCAGTGACCTGGGAGTAGTTGGGTTCCATCTCGATCATGGAACGGGCGGACAGGATCAGGGCCTGATCCAGTTCCTTGCGGGGAATGCCGTCATACAGGTTGCGCAACATGTCCTGGATCATGTGTTCCGGATCGGTTCCATCGATATCGGCACAGGCCTGATGGGCGACATCCCGCAGCCATTGCAGATCGAGGGGGCGCTTCTGCCCATCCTGTTCAGTAACCTGCAGTGTCGGAGCTGTTGTGGTTTCCGAGGCCGGTTCCTTGGCCTGACGTTCACGTGCGCGTTCTTCGCGATACAGGACATAGGCACGCGCCACCTTGTGTGCTCCCTCGCGCATCAGCGCCAGTTCGACCTGGTCCTGGATGTCCTCGATATGGACAGTCCCTCCACCGGGGAGGCGACGGGTCAGGGCATGGACCACCTGGTCGGTGATGCGGTCAACCGCCTCATGGATGCGACTGGAGCCGGCAGCATGGGTCCCTTCCACCGCCAGAAAGGCCTTGGTGATGGCTACCGAGATCTTGCTGGCATCGAAATAGGTGAGTTTGCCGTTGCGGCGAATGACGTGAACCTGACCGGGTGCGGTGGCCAGCAGATCCGATGTGCCAGGGGATCCTTTTTGATCCATGGTGGAATGGATGGTGGTGGTCTCCGGTTGTGGGGCTTCGGTAGCGGTCTGCATGGCGTTGTTTTCCTCCCTGAAAATCAACAAGTCTGGACAAAAATAAGCATTTTCAAACAGTTAGCCGTATACACAAGAGGTTGTGTCTGGCTGGTGATGAGTAACTATATGCTGTGGTTTTTGTGCTGTCAACGCGGTGACGAAAAGAATTGTTTTGAAACGTTCTAAGCGCTTCAAATTACACTGTTTTTTATGGGGACAAACATTGAAGAATCCAGTCGCGGATGACCCGGATCTGGGGCGTACAGACGGCGTGTCCGATAGGATAATCTCGCCAGTCCACCGGGTATCCCATATCCGCCAGCAGGTTGGCCGAGCTTCTGGCCGCCGAGGCCGGGACGACATCATCCTGGGTGCCGTGCATGAACAGGATCGGAGTGGAACGATTCTCCTGACTGGCCTCTTCGGGCAGGGCACTGGATTGCGGCAGATAGGTGGACAGGGCCAGGATGCCGCCCAGCGGCTTTGGATAACGCAGACCGGTCTGCAGGGCAATGGCCCCGCCCTGGGAGAAACCGGCCAGGATGATCTGTCGCGAGGCTAGATCCTGTTCAGTCATCTCCTGCTCGATCAGCTGTTCGATCAGGGCCTGGCTATAGCGGATGCCATCGGCATCTTCCCGGATCGTTTCAGGGGCTTGTGGCGAGAAGAAATCGGCAGAGAGGATGTCATACCAGGCCGGCATCGACATGCCACCATTGATGGTCACGGGTATCACGGGCGCATGCGGCAGAATAAAGCGGATTCCCTGTTCCAGCAGATCGAGCTGACGAACAAAGGGGACAAAATCATGTCCATCGGCCCCGAGGCCATGCAGCCATATGACGCTGCCCCGAATGGCTGTTCCATCCGGGGGAAGCAGTTTTTCACTGGGAAGCATGGGATCGGTCCTGAACGGTTCGCATGGAAACAGTATATCGCTATAATGCGATTTTTTGTTGCCGGCGGTTTGTGATGATGCATTATTTCAGGACAGAACAACAGGCCCGTGAGGCAGTTTCCCGGCAGACCGGGATGCAGGTCATGATCTGGCAGCAACGTGGGCAGGTCAAGGGCTGGTTGGGGCTTGATTCCTCGGATTGCAGGGAGGAGGATGTTTCATCGATCCAGGATCGCTGGAATGCGTCCAGACCCATTTATCTGTCCGGCTGGGGCCGGGAAGGACTGCCGGGGCTTTGCGAGGCGTTGGTCCGCTCAGCCGATCTGGTCACGGCTCTGTGTCAGGGAGAGGAGGCCGATGTCTGTCTGGATCGGCCATGTCATCAGGCGGCCTTGCAGGCGGGCGGTTTCGAACGGCTGGCTTGCAGCGAGGACATGGATGATCCGCAGGAGATCTGCAAGATCGATTTTGACCGGTATGACGGGGATCAGTTGGTGGCCGGGGATCTGTGGCTCAAGATTGCCTGGCTGTCCCTGCAGGAGGGAGATCCTTCTCTGCGATTCCGTTTTTCACATGGACTGGAGGGAGACGAAACGATCACCACAGATCGTGTTCAGCAGATCCATGCTGCCGAGCTGTGCGAGACCCTGTTTCAGGAGTCGTCCCTCATCAGCCGACATGGTCGCCTGCGGGCGCTACTTGAGGAGTTGGGAGTACGTGATCCCTGTTATGTGGAGAGGATCGTCTATTTCAATGCTCCGGATGGGGGTGCCCTGTTTCACCAGGATGTGGAGCGGGGGCATTGCGGGGTGGTGTATGCTCAGATGACCGGAGAGACCTTCTGGCTGGCGCTGTCACGGGAACAGCTGCTCAATGAGGTGACTGAATTTTTACAGCAGGATGATGACGGAGTCTGGCAGGATCTGTCCAGACTCGATCCTGATGAACGGGTCGCGCGGCTCGAGGCACGAGAAGACAGGATTGAGCAGTTGTTGAATCGAACACCGGAATTTTCAGTACAGCTGCTCGAACACGGTCACGGTTACTGGTTGCGTCCTGGTGATCTGCTGTTGTTACCTCAGATCGATGAGACGCGCTGTGCCTGGCATGCCGTCCATACCCTGGGTGAGGTCATGGGAGAAGGCCTGTC
>RFGN01000370.1 GCA_003696645.1 Gammaproteobacteria bacterium
CGCCAGCCTGATGAGCAGGAGACCGGAGGTTCGCTCATCCCACTTCCGCATCCCTATGTGGTTCCCGGTGGTCGCTTCGGTGAGATCTACTACTGGGACAGCTACTTCACCATGCTGGGCCTGCAGGCAGATGGCCGTAAAGACCTCATCCGCTCCATGGTGGACAACTTCGCCTACCTTATAGACCGCATTGGCTTTATTCCCAATGGCAACCGAAGCTACTTTCTCAGCCGGTCGCAGCCTCCATTTTTTTCACTGATGGTGAACTTGTTGTCAGAAATGGAAGGGGAGGATGTATTGTTGCGCTACTTGCCCCAGCTTGAAAAAGAACATACTTTCTGGATGAATGGGGCAGCAGAGGTAGAACCCGGAACTGCCCACAGGAGGGTGGTTAAAATGCCCGAAAGTGAACTGTTGAACCGCTATTTCGACGATGATGCTTCACCCCGCCCGGAATCTTACCGGGAAGATGTGGAACTGGCTGAAAAGACCAACCGGAAGGCAGAAGAATTGTGGCTGGACCTCCGGGCGGCTTGCGAATCGGGTTGGGATTTCAGCAGCCGCTGGCTGCAAAAAGATGATGACCTGAGCAGCATCATCACTACTCGCCTGATTCCTGTGGATCTGAATTGTCTGCTCTTTCATCTCGAACAAACAATGGCCAGGGCACATACCCTTGCTGGCAATGAAAAGGTGGCAATGCGATTGACCACTGCCGCCAAATTGCGCAGCGAAGCCATCCAAAAGTATTGTTGGGATGCGGCAAACGGCTGGTTTGGTGATTTCAATTTTGTCGAAGGAGAAGCCACCGGGAAACTCACTGCTGCAGCGGTTTTCCCGCTTTTCTTCAAAATTGCCACACAGGAGCAGGCAGTATTAACGGCGGAAAAGGTGAAGGCCCATCTGTTGAAACCGGGCGGACTTCTGACAAGCCCCGTTCATTCCGGACAACAATGGGACGCCCCCAACGGCTGGGCGCCCTTACAGTGGATGGCCATCCAGGGATTTCGCAATTACGGCCTCGATGAGCTCGCCAAAACCATTCGAGACCGCTGGGTGGCCCTGAATACCAAGGTTTACCAGAACACCGGGAAGCTGGTGGAGAAATACAATGTGGAAAACATGAACCTCCTGGCCGGCGGCGGGGAGTACCCCGTACAGGATGGCTTCGGCTGGACCAACGGCGTGCTCAAACGCCTCCTGAAAGAAATCGGTGAAGCCTGATGAGTTTCTCTAATATTTGCCGCATATTCGTCGCAATGGGAGTTACTAAGCCAAACCAGGTCACCCCTTCAACAATTCAACACTTCAACACTTCAACTCCCGACCCCGAAAGCTTTCGGGATTCGGGATCAACACATCACCAACCCACTCGCCATGTCAAAACTATTTTCCGTCGCTTCCTGGAACATCGAACACTTTGGTAAAGACGAATCCGATGCGGGCCATGCCCGGGTGAAGCGGGCCATTCAGTTCCTGAAGGCCCAGGACCCCGATGTGTTTGCCTTGTACGAAGTGGAAGGAAAGGAGGTTTTCAGAACCTTGTTTGAGGACATGCCCGGCTACACCTTCCACATTACCGAAGGGCCGCAGGTGCAGGAGATACTGGTAGGGGTTAGGAGCAATTTCACGGCATTTTTTACGCAAAAGATAGAATTCAAATCGGGGGTCACCTTATTGCGGCCGGGATCATTGCTGACCTTGTTCATTGACGGGGAGTATTTTCCCATGCTCTTCCTGCACACCAAAAGCGGCAACGATGCCCGGGGCTTTGGGCTCAGGGACGATATGCTGCACCGTTCCATTAAATTCAAATCCGTACTCAACCGGGCCGGCGGCGATGTGAACTACATCATCATGGGTGATTTGAATACC
>RFGN01000371.1 GCA_003696645.1 Gammaproteobacteria bacterium
CGACAGATTGTAGAGCATTCTCCTGTTCCATTACCCTTCCCAAACACCGGCTGACAGGAAATTAAGACCTGTCTTCTGAAATTTTCAAGGAAGGCTGTCTATGACCGCCAAAACCAGTAAATCATGTTTGTGAAACGAGCCCCATAAGTTGGGAGGCGTATGATCTTTGCTTTTTTGCGCATCAGGAAAGCCACCGATTAAAGAACGAATCACTGATTCTGCAAGATCTCCAGCACTTGAGAAAGGTGTGACACCGGGTGAACAATCAAGTCATCAAGTGGCTTCCTCGGTGCATTGGCCTTTGGAAGAATGGCCTGCCTGACACCATGTTTGACAGCCTCCTGCAACCGTTCCAGACCATTACGTACCGGACGGATCTCGCCCGATAATCCGAGTTCGCCAAAGATCACCCAATCATACGGAATCACACGATTGTTCAGGCTGGAGACAATCGCCATCAATACAGCCAGATCTGCGCTGGTTTCGCTGATTTTCAATCCTCCCACCACATTGATAAAGATATCCAGACCGACTGCTTGAACACCACCATGACGTTGCAGTACAGCCAGGAGCATGGTCAAACGATTCAATTCCAGACCAACTGCCACTCTCCTAGAACCACCCCCCTGATTGGCCTCGACCGTGAGGGCCTGGATCTCGGCGAGGATCGGACGGGTCCCTTCAAGCAGTGGAACAATCACATTTCCCGGAGTCTTCTCGTGTCGGTTGGCCAGAAAAATGGCCGAAGGATTGGTGACCTCTTTCAGGCCTGTTTCCGTCATCGCAAACAGCCCCAGCTCGTTCACGGCACCAAAACGATTTTTGGTGGCGCGAATCATGCGGTAGCGGCTGTTGCTGTCCCCCTCAAAATACAGCACGGTATCCACCATGTGTTCTAGAACACGTGGGCCGGCCAAGGCACCTTCCTTGGTGACATGACCCACCAGTATCATGGCCACCCCCTCATGCTTGGCATAATCGACCAGACGGGCTGCGGATTCCCTGACCTGACTGACCGACCCTGGCGCAGAGTCCAGGTTCTCTGAAAAAACTGTCTGAATCGAATCCACCACCATGATCTCCGGCCGGGTCTGGGTCGCGGCGGTCAGAATGGTATCGACCCGGGTCTCTGCCAGAGCAGGTAGACTATCTCCTGATAACCCCAATCGTACCGCACGCATCCCGACCTGCTGGAGGGATTCCTCTCCGGTGACATACAGAACCCGGTGGGTTGCACTGGTCGCAGACAGAACCTGCAACAGGATGGTGGATTTGCCGATCCCCGGATCACCGCCAATCAGGATGACGGAACCCGGTACAATACCGCCGCCCAGCACCCGATCCATTTCCTCGATGCCCGATGAGATACGCGGAATCGTTCCCAGTTCCACCTCCGACAGATTTCTGACCTTGGCCGACCTGCCGGAAGAGGATACCCTTGGTGATTTTTTCGTGCCCGGTGTCGTCCTGAAGACCTCATAGCTGTTCCATTCGCCACAATCGGCACAACGACCACTCCATTTTGAAGCGGTACTGCCGCATTGTGTACAGACATACTGTTCTTCCCTTGAACGTGCCATCATGATCCCTCAATGCGCTGAACACGAGGGGTCAGCTGGCAAATCAGTTCGTAGGGGATGGTTCCGGATTGAGCGGCCAGGATCTCGACCGGCAGATGCGGACCCCAACATTCGACCTTATCTCCGACCTGTACATCCGGATGTTGACGCAGATCGATACTGATCATGTCCATGGAGACCCGGCCAATGATCTCGGCAGGGCCGCCATCAATCCAGACGCAAGTACCGGGTTGAACATGTCGTGGGAATCCATCTCCATAACCGATCGACACCACGCCGATACACATGTCTTCGGGGCAGCACCACTCTCCCCCATATCCCACCGGTTCCCCCTTCTTTTTATTCCTGACAGCGATAACGTGCGCGGCCAATGTCATGGCAGGACGCAATCCCAGATCGGTTCCTGTGCGATCAGAAAAGGGGGAAAGCCCATAGAGCATCAGGCCTGGTCTGACCCAACCCGAAGAAAGCTGCGGGAAACGTTCACTCCAGTCCAACAGGGCCGCCGAATTGGCCAGGCTGATCTCAGCCGGCCACCCCGGCAGAGACTCGAATCTTGCCAGCTGTTCGACAGTAAAGGGGTTGCCCGGTTCGTCCGCACAGGCAAGATGTGACATGACACAGTCCACAGAATATCCTGCCTGCCTAAATGTATCTGGATGAAGAGAAGCAAATTGTTCCGGGGAAAGACCAAGCCGCCCCATTCCGGTATCCACCTTGATCCAGACTGGATGAAGTGACTCTGTGGGCCATGAGTGATCTGCGATGATCTTGAGTTGAAATTCGGCATGGACCACTGGAATCAATCGATGATGGAGCATTCCTTCAAGCTCTTCATGATTGGCAAATCCTTGCAAAACGACAATCCTGGAATCAATACCTGCCTGACGCAACTGAATCCCTTCCGACAGACGTGCCACCGCCAATCCGTCCGCAGTCTGCATGGCTCTGGCCATTCTGAGTAATCCATGACCGTAGCCGTCCGCCTTGATCACCGCAAGAACCCTGGCCTTCGGAGCCAGTGAACGGACCCTGTTCAGGTTATGCTGGATCGCATCTGGATGGATACAGGCCTCGGGATGCATATCGGTTCTGATCGACGCTATCCAAATACCACGCCATCATACTCCTGGCTTTGGGCGAAATTTTCAAAGCGGGTATATTGACCCAGAAATGTCAGCCTTCTTGTCCCGATTGGGCCGTTACGATGCTTGCCAACAATGATCTCGGCAATGCCCTTGTCCGGAGAATCCTCGTTGTAGACCTCATCCCGATAGATAAACATGATCAGGTCGGCATCCTGCTCGATCGCTCCGGACTCACGCAGATCAGACATGACTGGTCGCTTGTTCGGGCGTTGTTCCAACCCGCGATTCAGCTGGGAAAGTGCAATCACCGGAACATCGAGTTCTCTGGCAAGCGCCTTGAGAGAGCGGGAAATTTCCGAAATCTCGTTCACCCGATTATCCCGCATGCCCGGAACCTGCATCAGTTGCAGATAATCTATAACAATCAGGCTCAGGTCCACATCCCTGGCCAATCTTCGTGCCCGGGCACGAACCTCCATCGGCGTCAGGGCCGCACTGTCATCAATAAAAAGCTGTGACTCACTCAGATATCCCATGGCCTCGGAGACCTTTGGCCAATCGTCATCATGCAATTTTCCTGTCCGCAGCTTATGCTGATCAATTCTTCCGATTGAGGATACCATCCTCAATGCAATCTGATCTTCAGGCATCTCCATACTGAAAATGGCCACTGCCTTCTTTCCATGGATACAGGCATGTTCTGCAATGTTCATGGCAAAGCTGGTCTTGCCCATGGCTGGGCGACCCGCCACAATGATCAGATCCGACTTTTGCAATCCTGCAGTCAATTGATCCAGATCGGCAAAACCCGTTTCCAGCCCGGTAATCGGGCTATCCTGCTGACTCAGATCATCAATCTTCTGGGCAAGGTGGGTCAGAACCTGGTCGATCTGCTGAAAGGAATGTTTACCTTTCTGGGCAAGATTGCTGATTTCAAGGACCTGTCTCTCTGCCTCGTCCAGCAGTTCGCTGATCTCGCGATTCTCCGGATTGAAGGCATGGTTACTGATCTCGGTACCGACATGGATGAGCTGTCTGAGCACGGAATGTTCACGAACAATCTTGGCGTAGGCTGCAATGTTTGCAGCACTCGGAGTATCCCTGGCCAGTGTCCCCAGGTAGGCAAGCCCTCCGGCTTCTTCCAGTTTCCCGGACTGTTCCAGATACTCTGAAAGGGTAACAACATCAAAGGGGGTATGCTTTCTGGATAATGCAGCCGTCGCAGCGAAGATCAGACGATGTTCATGCCGGTAGAAATCATCCTCGGTCAGCTGATCGCTGATATCGGTCCAGCACTCATTATCCAGCATCAACCCGCCAAGAACTGCCTGCTCCGCCTCAACCGAATGAGGCGGTATCCGCAAGGTGTCGGGGTTCTGTGAGGTACGGGACAAGGAGATTTAGTGGTACAGAAAAATACTATTCCGTTTCAGAAGGAGCCTCAATCATGACAGTCAAAGTCACATCCTCGATCTCTGGATGAAGGTGAATACCACAGGTATGTTCACCGGCGGTATGAAAAGGGCCTTCAGCAAGACGGATGGCGCTCTTTTCGATCTCGATACCCATATCTGCCAGGGCCGCAACAATATCGACAGCGCCAATGGAACCATAGAGCTTATCCTCTTCTCCAACGTTCGCTGTGATGGTCAGTGTCAACCCTTCCAGCTTCTTGCCGAGTGATTCTGCATTCGCCTTGCGTTGCGCTGCCTCTTTTTCAAGTTCGGCCTTGCGGGCCTCAACTTCCTTGATATTCTCGTCAGTGGCCAGCATGGCCTTGTTGGAAGGCAGAAGGAAATTGCGCGCATAACCAGCCTTGACATTGACCAGCTCGCCTACATTTCCAAGATTCTGTACGGGTTCTTTCAAGATTACTTGCATGATCTGATCCTCTTAGTACAACCTAGTTTTCAATGATTAATCCGAGACGGACAGCGCCGCCTAATATCCAGCCAGTTATCCAGCCAGCCCAGTGTGGCAATGATCAAGATAACCTGTGGCAGCAGAGCCAACAGTACATAGGTTACGATGATCAGCCATCTCTTTGCAGGGTCAAGCCCGGCGATGACCGCATGGATCACAGCCATGCCCTGCAAAAAAAAACACATGCCCAGCACAAACAGTATATCCATGCATAACGTATTGTGCAGTCCAATACCCACCAGGATCAGCAAAACTGTCAGTCCAGACAATACCTTGCCAAGCCTGAGGGCCTGAAACTCCCGCGCAAACCCGCCAGGATGATAGAGCAGGGCCTGCCACCATCTTGCCAGAATGACATTGACGCTGCTGGTCAACACAAGGCTGGCAGCGAAGACACCAGTCATAACATGCGACATCCGTTCAATCAGGGTTGGCATGTCGATATCGATGCCACTTATGGCCAACTGTTGTTCAAATTGACCGGACATGGGTTGCAGGACAGCCTGCCACCAGACCTCGGGAGAACCCACCATCCCGTGGAATATCAATACCAGGGCAGCAACTGCAAATGCCATGGTTTGCAGGGTCATACTCATGGAGGCGGTTTTCCGCAGGATCTGGGTAAAAAACAGTTCGGGTAGCCACAAGACTCCACCTACAACAAGCAAAAAGGCCAATGCCGCATAGCCCTGCCCTGCCAACATCCCCAACAGAACAATCACAATGCTGGTGCCTGCCAGCACAGTCAGGGCCTGCTGCAACCCCAATCTGAGGGAAACCAAACCCACGGTGGCGGTCCCAAGATGCATCAGCGGCCAGAAAATCACCCATATCACTGACATCACCGTCGTCACCAGAATCGCATTCAGACGACGCTGCATAACAAATCCGGCCAGCCAGCGCATGATTGTCGATTGGATCCGTCTGCCTAAAGTCGAGGGAGACTGGTCACAGCAGGAACTGCCCTGGGAATATCGCTTTTCTAATGGTAGTGGGCGTCAGAGTAGGGAAGCAGTGCCAGTGCACGGGCACGCTTCACCGCCTTGGCCAATTGCCGCTGGTATTTCGCACTGGTCCCGGTAACTCTTGCAGGGATCAACTTTCCTGTCTCTGTCACATATTTTTTGAGCAGATCAATATCCTTGTAATCGATCTCCTCGATACCTTCAGCCGAAAATCGGCAAAATTTTCTACGACGAAAATAGTGTGCCATGGTTATTCTCCTTTTTCAGACTCGACCTGCTCGGCCTCTGGTTTTTCGGCCTTGTCGCCATTGTCCACTGTTGCTGCCTTTTCTTCATCCTCGGCCCTTTGTGAGCGTCGTTCATTCTGGCGTTCTTTCTCTTTCTGATTCGCAATGGCGATAGGAGAGGGTTCCGTAATTGCCTTTTTGACTTTCATGATCATGCTGCGAATAATGGCATCATTGAACTTGAAGGTATGTTCAAGCTCCTCGACCACAGATGGACTGCATTCAATATTCATCAACACATAATGGGCTTTCAGGAGTTTGTTGATCGGGTAGGCTAGCTGACGACGTCCCCAGTCTTCCACCCTGTGAATCTGGCCACCGGATTTTTCTACCAGGCCAGTATAACGTTCAATCATGCCCTCGACCTGATCACTCTGGTCAGGCAGGACCATCAAAACAATCTCGTAATGTCTTTTCATCGTCTCTCCCTATGGTTTGCAGCTACGGGGATGCGAGGCAGACCGCAGCAAGGAGTTAAAAAATGGTTTGATTCTTCCCGACCAGCCATTAAACTAATCGCCCAATAACAATTGCCCAGCAACCGGAAGGAAAAGAACGCAGTATTGTATTCGTTTCTATTCAGATTAGCAACATCAGGCTGATACCATCAACAAATGGGAGAAAAATATGAGTGAAACCAGTGCATTTCGCATAGAAAAGGACAGCCTGGGAGAATTCAGGGTCCCTGCAGCAGCCTGGTATGGAGTACAGACTGCAAGGGCCATTGACAATTTTCCTATCAGCGGACGGGGTCCGGACATCGATTTCGTCAAGGCCCATGTCATGATCAAGCATGCCGCAGCATCCGCCAACGCTCGTTCCGGATGGCTGAAGCCTGAATTGGCTCAAGCTATACAACACGCCTGTGAACGCATCCTGAATGGTGAATTCCTCGACCAGTTTGTGGTCGACCGTTTTCAGGCAGGCGCAGGGACCAGCCACAATATGAACAGCAATGAGGTCATTGCCAACATTGCCAATGTCACCCTGTCCAATGGAGACGAATCATCAAAGGGCGTCTATTCGCCAATACACCCGAACGACCATGTCAATATGGGGCAAAGCACCAATGACACCATTCCAACCGCGATTCGTCTTACAGCCCTGAAAAAGCTCCCAAGGCTGATCAAGGCTGTACGCAGGATGGCTGATGAATACAAGGCGATCGGTCTGCGCGAAGAAAACACCGTCAAGAGTGGCCGTACACACCTGCAGGATGCCGTACCCACCACAATCGGCCGAGAATTCATGGCCTATGCCTTTACCTTGAACCGTTGTATCCGGTCACTGGAGGCCTGCCATTCGCCCCTGTGCGAAATCGGTCTTGGAGGCAGTGCTGCAGGAACGGGACTCAATACCTGTCCGGATTATGCCAAAAATGCGGCTGCAGCTCTTGCAGAACTGACAGGAGAACCCATCAGGACTGCTGGTGATCTGGCCGCCCAGATGCAATCCATGACCGATATTCAACAGCTTTCCAATGCCATCCGTGCACTTGCCCTGGAGTTGACACGTATCAGCAATGACATGCGTCTGTTGGCCTCGGGTCCACGTACCGGACTCGGAGAAATCCACCTCCCGCCGGTCCAGCCGGGTTCCAGCATCATGCCAGGAAAGGTCAACCCGGTGATGTTCGAGATGTTGAATCAGGTCTGCTTTCAGATTCTTGGACAGGATGCCGCCATTGCATTCATGACACAGGCAGGGCAACTGGAACTGAATGTCATGATGCCAGCCATGGGTTCGGCCCTGTTCGACATGATGGATTGGCTGACACAGGCGATTCAGGCCGCTACTGATAAAAATCTCAGAGGACTGACTGTAAACCGGGAACGTTGTGCTGAATTTCTGCACAGCAGTGTCGGACTGGCTACCTTGTTGAACAAACAGCTTGGGTATGCCAAGGCAGCTGAAATCGCCAAGGAATCGGAGAAAACAGGCCTTACAGTCCGGCAAATCGTCGCACAACACAATCTGATGAGCGAAAGCGAATTCGATGCCCTGGTCTTGCAGGCCGCAAAGGAAGGAAATCTCTAGCCAGTCTACCCAGGTCTGTCAAGAATAATACAGCTGATTACTCGAACAGGTAAGCGGCACCCGAGTCACGAAGCAACTCATTCCCTCCAGGATTTGCTGTATTGCTGTCTTCCAGCGGGGTACCGACAAGAATTCGGTTGCCATGGAACCCAAGGGCAAATCCGAACCAGTCGTCCTGGTCCGCATTACTGGCCTTCAGCACGGTTTTTTCTTCCCATCCACCGGCAAGACGTTCCCAGATATAGACTGCTCCCGCATTTGAGGTGCCGTTTCCAGCCAGGCCGCTATTCCGGCTGCTGTCCTCGCCAATGGCTGCCACGGCAAGCGTTTTCCCCTTGAGGACCAAACTGTAACCCAACCAATCGTTTGCATCGGCATTGTTTGCCTTGAGTATCTGCGTCTCTGTCCAGGCTACCCCTGATCGGGAAAATATATATACGGCACCAGAGTCTGTGAGGATACTATTGCCAGGTCGCCCCGCCACTTGGTTGCTGTCCTCCAGCCAGGCTCCTACAGCCAGAATGTCATCAAAAATGGCTACACTCTTGCCAAACTCATCTCCCGTGCCAGCATTGCTGGCTGTCAACCGAGCCTGTTCCGACCACAGACCATTGATATCCCGGGCAAATACATAGGCAGCGCCAGACAACTGGGTTGAAACGGTATTCGGCGCTCCGGCTACCAGGGTTCCACCCTGCAATGCCAGGCTGGTGCCCATGACATCCCCGGCCTGTGCCTGACTCCCCTTGAGAAGTGCCTGCTCTACCCATTGCCCGTTACTGTCTTGTTGAAACACATACACCGCACCGGAGTCAGTCCGATTGTTCAGGGCCGGACTTGTAGCATCCGGGCTATCCTCCCCGACCGCACCAACCGCTACCGTTCCCTGATCTATTGCTACAGTCTTGCCAAATTGATCTCCCGTATCGGCATTGCTGGCTGTCAAGATGGCTGTTTCTGACCAGGTCAGGCCATTACGTGAAAAAATATAGGCCGCACCCGGCACTGTAAAAGATGTACAATTTGTCGGCGTGACACCTCCCGGAGTGAGCACCCCTGGAGAGCCCACTACAATGGTATCCCCTTGAATGGCTACGCTCTCCCCAAAACCATCACAACTTCTGGCATCACTGGCCTTCAAGATCGCCTGGAGCCGCCAAACATTGCTTCTGAGAACAAAGACATAGACAGCGCCGGAATCTGCCAGTGTATTGGTGTCCGCAGATGCCGCATCAGGACTGTCTTCAAAAGGGGCACCTATAACCAGGGTGTCGTCATCAATGGCTACACTGCTGCCAAACCGGTCACCGCTATTGGCAATATCAAAACCGACTAACCTCGCCTTGAAAAGTTCTTGCTGGGCCACAGCAGAAACAGGGCCGCGATTTATGGTAATCACATAGTTGCTGCGTCGAGATCCCTCCGTCACCTCAATCACGACAGTATTTACCCCTTCCTCAAGAAAAAGGTTTGGCGAAGCCTTGGCTGACTCAAGCGGGACACCATTGACCTGTATCTGTTGCCCCGTATTCCCGGCTGTTGCAATAACTGACAGGACAGTCTGAAGACCACCAACCTGAACAGTATAGGTAAATTTGGACGGAGAAAATGCTGGAATGAGCGTCCCCGGTGCAACCTGCAGATCACTCAGCAGGGTATTGGCATTGTCGGAAGCACTCCCTCCTCCACATCCCGGAAGGCTGAGCAGAGCGCTGCCGAACAAGAAGAAAAGGATGCAGAGGATCAAACCTGACCGACTTGGATGATGCGTCGGCTTGATGCCTTGCAACGCCATACAGTCAGTCTTGCACAATACGGAAACCGGTATTGAGAAAGTGGCTTTCAGGAGGATTGCCAACGCGATTGCTGAGCTCAAGGCTCTTTGGGCGGTTGACCCATGACCCACCACGCATGACCCGCTTGGTACAGGGACCTGCCCCGTCGGGCTGCTTCCTCACCGTTTCAGCCCAGCAATCCTGCACCCATTCCCAGACATTCCCCTGCATGTCATATAGCCCAAAGGCATTGGGCTGAAAGGAGCCTACAGGAGCAGTTTCCTTGTTATCCCACTGGCTGCCGCAACCATCGCAGTTGGCCTGATTGACACCGATGGACTCGCCCCAACTGAATGGTGTCTGCGAACCGGCTCTGGCGGCATATTCCCATTCAATCTCGGTAGGCAAACGGAAGTGCTTGCCCGTCAGGGCATTCAGTCGTCGGATATACTCCTGAGCATCATTCCAACTGACATTTTCAACGGGCCGGTTTTCTCCCTTGAAATGACTGGGGTTATTACCCATGATCATCTTCCACTGTGCCTGCGTCACCTCATAACGGCCGATCTTGAATCCACCCAGAGTCACTTCTTGAAGTGATTCGGCTGGCCCGATCTGCAATACCCCGCCGGGCACCTTGACCATTGGAGGAGAAAAGACCTCCTGGTTTCGGGCCTTTTTTATCAGTTCATTATATTTTTTCGTCAACGCCGCATAGGTCGTATTCAACCCCACATAGTCACCATCAATATAATGACGCTCTGCCAGCTGAAATTCCCTGTCAACGGCTGCAGCACCAGGAAAATCCCGCAATCCGTGCTGATCAGAAAACTTCTTCCACTGTTTGATCAGCCAGCGCGTCTTGGCTCTCTCCTTCATGACACTGGGCAGAAGGGTATATAATCTGACATATCTGTCATGCAGATCATGCAGGTTACGTTCCGCCTGCTCATATTGCCCTGAAGCGAGCAGTTTCTGGACCGCCTGATAGTCTTTCTCGATAGCCTGATAGGCCTTCTGACGGGTAAACTTGTTCTTTGTCGCCCATGTATGCCAAGCTGAACGGGCCTCATCGACTCGAATCTGATCGGCAACGATATCACTGATCTGAAAGACACTGGTAATCAACTTGCTGAGTGTACGCTCGATCTCCTGATAAAGCTGGATGGACTGTTCGAAAAGCCCATCACGTCGATAGGAGGCGGCGAGATTCAATCTCCCCTTGAGTGCCATATAGTCTTCACTTTCAAAGATATGCCTGTTCAGAAAAGCAGATACTTTTTCCTGATAGGCCAATTCATCTCGTGCGGCCTGCAACCCCACCTCAAAGATACTTCTATCGTGTGGACGGGCCAACTCAAGGGCATGCTGCTGTTGTCGCACATCCCGCTCTGCCTCCTTGAGTGCCAGATCCTGCATGCGACGCACATCCTCAAGTCGCTCATTCATGGCCAGGATCCGACCTTCCATTTCAGCTGTCCTTTCATAATCCTGTCGTGAAGAAGGCTGCTGGATTGCAGGGATATTCTTGATTTTTCCTGCGCTGTTCTGCTCCTTGGCCGCTGTCGGTTTTTCGACGGGCAACGAAGCGGGGTTATGATTGAACCACCACCAGAGCCCCCCTATTGCGAGAAACAATAGACAAAGCCCCAGAACCAGCCAGGGGAACCTGCTGCTATAGGCATGGCTCGTACTGGCTGATGCCGTTCTCCGGTCTGGTTTTTTCTTCATGGATCTGGAAAAGGCCTCGGACAGATCCTTCAACATTGGAAATCTTCCATCCACATGCGGTGACATCGCCCTGGATATGGCCTGAGCAAGTCCCTCGTCAAGATCCGCACAGACCTCGTTCAGCGGCGGAACACGTCCTACTGGAACGGTTCCGGTAAGCAATTCATGAACGAGCACTGCGACGGCATACTGATCCACACGGTGGTCAACCTTCTGCGGAGCATTCAATTGCTCTGGAGCACGATAATAGACAGACTTCATGATCGTGCCTGAAGAACGATCCGAAGCGTGCAGCATTCTTGCCACACTGCCAAGCAGCAACTTGACCTCCCCCCTTTCATTGACAAGAATATTCTCCGGACGCAGATCACCACAATATGTATGGGCATGCAAGGCCTCTAGCGTATCAAGGACCGGCTGAATAATATCCAGCATCTCTGCAACGGAAAAGGCGGTATTCCTATTGAATCTCTCCTCCATCAATTCCCGCAACGTCTTCCCGCGGAAGAGTTCCATTACCAGATAATGATAGGTCCCGTCCGTTCCGACATCCATGATATCCACACAATGCGGATGACTCAGATTGCGCAGAATATTTGCTTCTCTGAGAAAGGTCTCCCGATCCTCCACTCTTGCCAGCAAACGAGGATAAAAAAGTTTGATGGCGACCTCACGACCACCCTGTCTGTCAAAGGCTCGGTAAACCGATGACAGCCGTCTCTCACTCAAGGCCTCAAGGATCTCGAAACGACCGGCAATCATGGACCCCAACTGAATACCCAGATTTCTGGGCTTGCGTGCAGACGCGGAAGGCTCTGATTCACTCATTGGCCGGTTGCTGATATGCACCACATTATTGCTGCCTCCTGCTATCGCTGCAGAAGTACTCTGAATATTTCTCTGTGGCACCAAGATCTCATGAGCATGCTCGATCTCGTCGCGAATACGCTCGTATTTCTGCCTGGAAGCCTCACTGTCGGCAGTATTGATAAGTGCCTGAATCTCGCCAATATGTCTACGATACAGCACCTCGATATCGGCATCTGAACAATTCTCGGGAAGACCGAGTTTTTCCAGTGCTTCACTGCGATCCATGATTCGAACCAGTCACTCTCTTGTTAAATCAGCATTACATCAGAATTGCAAAAGCGATGGCATACTCTCTCTCATCAGCGATAGATATCTGACAATCGGTACCACCCAAACCCTGAATATATTCGGCCACATGCCCACCAAAATTGATCTGTGGACGTCCGTTGTGTTCGTGATCGATCTCGATATCAACAAAAGCCACGACTCCACCAATACCCTTCCCAATCGCCTTGGCCACGGCCTCCTTGGCAGCAAAGCGCCGTGCCAGAAAGGCTGCACGGTGATCCGACTCGAGTCGATTATAATCCCGCAATTCCTTGACCGACAGTATACGTTCAGGGAACCGCTGACCAAACCTGTACAACAATCTGCGGATGCGCTCAATCTGTACAATATCAACGCCGATTCCAATCACGAAACAACTCTCCGATCCACCCCTGTCATCAGCTGCTTCATTTCCCTGACGGCCTCTCTCAGGCCAACAAAAACTGCCCTTGAAACAATCGCATGACCTATATTCAGCTCATGAATATGCGGAATCGCTGCAATGGCCTGTACATTGTGATAGTGCAGACCGTGACCGGCATTGATCATCAGGCCCTTTTCATGTGCATACTCAACCGCACCAACAATCTTTGCAAGCTGCCGACACTGATTCCTGGAATCCTCTGCGTCAGCGTAGTGCCCAGTATGCAGCTCAATGACAGGCGCTCCGGCCTCCAGTGCTGCATCGATCTGCGGCAGCTCGGGATCAATGAACAAAGATACCACAATTTCTGCTTCTTTAAGCCGCTTGCAGACGCTTTTTAGCCTTTCAAGCTGTCCCAGGACATCCAACCCCCCTTCCGTTGTCAGCTCCTGACGTTTTTCCGGGACGATACAACAGTTCTGCGGAAGGAACTGAAGGGCCAGCTCCACCATCTCATCTGTCATGGCCATCTCCAGGTTCATGGGGCTCTGAAGCGTCTGCTTGAGGAGCGTCACATCGCGCTCCTGTATATGGCGCCGATCCTCACGAAGATGCAGCGTTATGCCATCGGCACCACCCAGCTCAGCCTCGTGGGCTGCATGCACCGGATCGGGAAAACGAGTCAAGCGAGACTGACGAAGCGTCGCAACATGATCAATATTCACTCCTAATCTGATATTTCCCATCTTCAAGTTTCGCTATCTATTCAGATCGGTATAGCCCAACTGCTTGAGTATTTCAGTATCCCGTGACCAGTTTTTTCGGGTCTTGACATTGAGACGCAGGTCCACATGCCTACCGAGCAGCTGTTCAATATCCTTCCGTGCAGCAATCCCGACCTGTTTCAGGACACCGCCATTCTTGCCAATGATAATCCCCTTCTGTCCCGTTCTTTCGGCGAGTATGGTCGCCATAATCAGTACCTTGTCACCCTCTTCACGAAAGACATCTACGACAACCGTCAATTGATAGGGAATCTCCTTGTGCAGAAAACGCATCAGTTTTTCCCGAACCAGCTCTGCCACCAGAAAGCGTTCGGAACGATCCGTGATCTGATCTTCAGGATAAAGCGGCTCCCCTTCAGGCAGCTCATCCATAATACGCTTCAGCAACGTATCAAACTCTGGGTCCTTTTTTGCAGAGATCGGCAGGATATCATGGATTCCGGTCCGATTGGCCAGGGTTTCGATCATGGGGAGCATAGCCAGCTTATCGCGCACCCTGTCGATCTTGTTGACAATCATGATGACTGGGCAGGAATGTTGGCGAACATGCATCAACAGCCTGTCTTCTTCCTCTCCCCAGATCTGTTTACTGTTCACCAGAAACAAGATCAGATCGACTCCTTCCATGGCCGAGATTGCTGAACGATTCATGTAGCGATTCAGGGCATGTCCCTGCTCATCATGCAACCCCGGGGTATCAACAAAGATTATTTGTCCCTGCTCCATGGTATAAATACCCACGATCTGGTTCCGCGTTGTCTGCGGTTTATGCGTCGTGATACTGATCTTCTGGCCTACCAGCCTGTTCAGCAATGTGGATTTGCCAACATTGGGTCTGCCGACGATAGCGACATGCCCGCATCGAAACGTCCTGTTGTCCTCTTCAGTCACCGGCATGCAATCTATTCAAGGCAAGCCGTGCAGCCTGTTGCTCCGCTTCCTGGTGGCTTCGCCCCTTTCCAATGGATGGGGAAGACAGGCTGCTGACATGACACGCGACTTCAAACCGCATATTGTGGGCCTTTCCGCTGGCATTCAGGACGGTATAGACAGGCAAAGGGATATGTTTCTTCTGCAGATATTCCTGCAATGCTGATTTTGGATCTTTGTGGAGTTCTTCCGGGACGGCCCTTTCCAGACGATCGGCAAAGAGATTCTCAACGACCTTTCGGCAGGATTCCAGCCCGCCATCCAGATAGACTGCCCCCAGAATCGCTTCCACTGTACTGGCAAGAATGGAAGGGCGATGTTGCCCTCCATTGTGACGCTCTCCTGGCCCCAGAATCAATACCTCCCCAAGCTGCAGTTCTTCACCGATCCTTGCCAGGGTTTTCTTCTGTACCAGATCGGCGCGCAAGCGGCTCAGTTGTCCTTCTGTGGCCTCAGGATGCCTTTTATACAGGATATCCGCAATCAACAGACCCAGAACGGCATCGCCCAGAAATTCCATGCGTTCATTATGATGCGGCCCGGCACTGCGGTGTGTCAATGACTCCTTCAGTAGTGATTTATCAGACCAGGTATGGCCGATCTCGGGCATCTTCATGATGGATGGTCAATCAACGCTTTTGCCCGATACGGCCTTCTTGTCAAAGACTGCAATGACATCCAGGTTTCCGATCATGTTCTTGCGAACACTGTATTTGATCAGGATCGTGGTCTTCCCATCCCTGCGAAATATCTTGATATCCTTCGGTTTGACACTCGTGATGTCCTCGATATCAAAGCGCCTGGTCAATTTATTCCTTATATCCAGGGTACTCTCGCCCCCTTCATTGGCCACCTTTTGCATGGCCATGTCGATCTTGTAGGATTCAAGATAAATGGGAAGAATCTTGACGCCGCCACTGAGGGCAACCCCTGCAACGGCAAGAACAATCAAGAACCCTATCAGACTGATACCGGCCTGTCTGTGCATATCATTCACTCGATTGATGATCCGATTCGAGACCATTGTATATTTTTCTCTTCCGTATTCCAGCTCATCCAGATCATGAAAGCACGGCCCACAAGGTTCTCTCTGGGCACAAAGCCCCAGAAACGGCTGTCGTTACTGTTATCACGATTATCACCCATAACAAAATAATGTCCATCTGGAACCGTGACATGAAAAGCCCTTCCTCTCAGGATACCGTCTTTGTACATGACAACTATTCTGTGCAGATGTGTCCCAAGAGATTCCTCAAAAACCGTGGCACCATGTTCTTTCAGCCGGTGATCCTGGCCGTCATATGGGCCGTTGCGTTTTTGAGCAATCGGCTTGCCATTGACCCAGAGCTTCTGTCCTATCATGTCGATCTCGTCACCGGGGAGCCCGACAACCCGTTTGATATAATCCAGACTGGGATCCTTGGGATACCTGAAAACAATGACCTCTCCACGTTGTGGTTCTCCAACCTTGACTATCTCGGTCCCCGAAAGGGGCAAATGAACCCCATAACTGTATTTGTTTACCAGAATGAAATCCCCCGGATAGAGTGTCGGCTCCATCGAACCGGATGGAATCCTGAAAGGTTCGACCAGAAAGGACCTCAGGATCAGAACAATCAAAAGCACCGGAAAAAACGACCTGGAATAATCGACGATCACGGGTGTCTTCAGGGGTTTTCCGGTCGTATTCTCGAATTCAACCCGGTTTCGGGCGAAAAACAGCCGATCCAGAAGCCAGATCACCCCTGTCAGAACCGTAAGTATCAGTAGAATTGCCTGAAAATCAAAATTCATGTTATTTTTTTCCTGTTCCGAGGACGGCCAAAAATGCCTCTTGCGGGATCTCGACACGTCCCACCTGTTTCATGCGTTTTTTGCCTGCCTTCTGTTTTTCCAAAAGCTTGCGTTTTCTTGATACGTCACCACCATAACATTTGGCCGTTACATTTTTACGAAGCGCCTTGACGGTTTCCCTGGCGATGATTTTTGACCCCAAGGCTGCCTGAATGGCCACGTCATACATCTGTCGAGGAATCATTTCCTTGAGTCTCGCGGCCAGTTCCCGTCCGCGATATTGCGCCTGATCCCGGTGTACAATAATGGACAAGGCATCCACACTCTCCCCGTTGATCAGGATATCCAGTCGACACAGATTCGCTGATTCAAACCGCTTGAAGGTATAGTCAAACGAGGCAAATCCCCGGCTCACCGATTTGATTCGATCAAAAAAATCTGTCACCACCTCACTCATGGGCAATTCATAGGTCAGGGCCACCTGCTTGCCAAAATGCTGCATCTGCGTCTGCGTTCCCCGCTTTTCGATGCATAGAGTCATCACGTTGCCCACATACTCCTGAGGCAACAGGATATTTGCAGAGATGATCGGTTCCCGCATGTCTGCAATCAGATTTGCGGCAGGCAGCTGGGAAGGATTGTCGATATGCATCACCTCCCCCTTTGTGGTTTCCACCTCATAGACCACGGTCGGAGCAGTCGTAACGAGATCCAGTGAATATTCTCTCTCGAGCCGCTCCTGAATGATTTCCATGTGCAGCATGCCCAAAAAACCGCACCGAAAGCCGAATCCCAGTGCCAGAGAGGTTTCGGGTTCATAAAAAAGTGAGGCATCATTCAGTCGCAGCTTGGCGAGGGCCTCACGCAGGGCCTCATAATCATCCGAATTGACCGGATAGAGACCGGAAAACACCTGGGGCTTGGCCTTCTGAAATCCTGGAAGTGGTCGGTCTGCCGGCCTGTCGGTATGCGTCAGGGTATCTCCGACAGGAGCGCCATCGATAGCCTTGATACCGGCAATCACATAGCCCACTTCACCCACCTTCAACTCGGGAAGGTCGTGTTTCTTTGGAGTAAATATACCCACATTCTGCACCGGATGATCCTGTCCGGTTGACATGATCCTGATGCGATCTCCTTTTTTCAAGGTACCCTGCATGACCCTGACCAGAGAGACCACACCAAGATAATTATCAAACCAGGAATCGATGATCAGGGCCTGCAATGCCGCATTTTCATCTCCTTGCGGTGCAGGAATACGCGTCACGATCTGCTCCAGAAGTTCGGTTACCCCTTCCCCGGTCTTGGCAGAAACCAATAATGTCTGATCGGTTTCGAGCCCAACGATCTCTTCTATCTCTTCCTTGACCCGCTCTGGATCTGCAGTGGGTAGATCAGCCTTGTTCAGGACAGGGAGTATCTCCAGATTCTGTTCCAGAGCGGTATAACAGTTTGCAACAGTCTGCGCCTCTACACCTTGTGAAGCATCGACCACAAGCAAGGCTCCTTCACAGGCGCACAAGGATCTGGAAACCTCGTAGGAAAAGTCTACATGCCCAGGCGTATCAATAAAATTCAGGCGATAGGTTTCCCCATCCCTTGCACGATAATCCAGGGAGACCGATTGTGCCTTGATGGTGATTCCACGTTCCCGTTCCAGTTCCATCGAATCCAGAACCTGATCGGCCATCTCTCGATCTGACAATCCTCCACAGATCTGAATAAATCGGTCAGACAAGGTCGACTTGCCATGATCTATATGGGCGATGATCGAGAAGTTGCGGATCCTGGACTGCATGAAAGGATATTGTCAGCAGCCGTACAGGCAGTCTTGCCAAAGCTCGATCGCCAGTTCACTGGCGGGCTTTTCGGCAATGGTTACAGTATCCAGCACATGATGCCTGGAATCGAGAATGGAAACGGTCCCATCGGTGGGATTGGGTACAAAGGCATATCGGTATCCTTCTCCTTGACGCAAAAAGGCATGCGGCCGCCTTCCATTTGCAGCGAGACCCACCTTGACCTCCTCCACCAGAGGCAACTCTGGAAGCCGTCGGGCATCAAAGACCAATACCACATCATTTTTCAGGTTGTCTCTCTGGGCACCCTTGCCTGTGGTCGCTGTTGTCACATACAGGGCATCTCCTCCCGGTGCAAAACGATAGGTACTGGGATAGACATCCTTCAGGATAACCGTATCGAGGATCTCACCAGTCTCTATGTCCATGATGGGCAGTGTTCCATTCACATGTTCGGGATCGGATTTTCGATCCGCTCCCTTGCCAACCAGATAACGTCCACAAGGTGACAAGAGCAGATTATTGCTCCCTTGCATGACAAAGCGCTTTTCGATTTCCAGGGTATGGGGGTTCACTACAACAACGGTTTTGTATCCATTGTTGAGACTGTAGATCCTGCCGGTATGAGGGGAAAATACCATCCCGTGTGGAAAGGCATTGTTGGGGATATCGGTTCCTTCATCCTCTCGATCTGCCTCAAGCAGGTTGATCCGTTTGATCACTTTCATGAATGTGTCGGGTTCCCCCTCGTCATTGCCGATCACATCCATGACACCATCCAGCAGACTGGTCACAAAGGCACGTCTAGGGATGGACGGATCCTGTTCCGTCGGATAACTGAACTCCACCACATGATGTCCCCGACCCAGACAGAAGGTCTGCCGGTGGCGAATCGATCCATTGACCTCTTCGGTTACTACAACCGCAGCGCCCCCCTCAGGACAATTTACGAGATCTCTCCCGCTTTCCTTATCTCCATCATGGGTATACCACATGCGTCCCGAGACTTGGTCCCGATAGGCATACACGGGATTGATATTGTCAGGTGCACCCTGCAGC
>RFGN01000372.1 GCA_003696645.1 Gammaproteobacteria bacterium
CATATCGTAAAGTGACTGCAGATCCGGATCGTCCAGAAACAGGCGGATCTGCTCATAGATCTTGGACTTGACCTCCTCGGAACGCACCAGCTCAACGGCCTGTAATTGTTCACCGGCTGCCGGCAGGATATCCAGATTGGGAAAACGGGTTTCATAGGGGACCACCGGCATGCCATAAAACAGATCTGCCGTGGAGCTGCGCCCTTCCCATTCATCGCCCTCCTCTTCCGCATCATAGTCCGGATGAATCGGCGGATAAAAAGCCTCCGGGAGATCTGGATCAGATTCCATCTTGAGCAAGGAAACAGAGGCATTCTGCTGGGAATCCATATCCATCAGCAAGACACGTTTTCCATTGGTCTTGTTCAGACCAAAATATTGTGCCAGAAGGACCGAGAACAGGGTCTTGCCAACCCCGCCCTTGCGCATCATGACTGAAACAATCTTGATATCAGACATGGGGTATGAGTATCTCCTCAATTGAGACGCCGGAACCGCCGGATCGGATACAATCCCTTGCCAAAATGTTCCCCAGGGGAACATTTTTGGACCGCCGCAATATCACATACGGTATGATATATTCTAGCGAATGCAGCACACAAGTTCAATCAGGATTCACGAAAAGTCGTCGACGCCTTACGAGCGCGATAGCGCCCTTTTTCTTTTTCGGGCAAGCCTTGAGGTTCCTTGATCGAGAAAGATCGTCTGAGGCCGCCTGAGGTGCTCCAGAAAACGTCTGCGTCTGGCCGTTATATCGAAAAAGGATTTTCTGTTCCGATCGGCACGGGCATTGACGAATCAGGCATGACAATGGCTAATCTTCAATGATATCATACGGTATGATATATTAATCGGGATATTCAGGATCGGAGGCGAGTGAGAAAATGTTCCCCAGGGGAACATTCACGGACATGACATGACCGAAAGACAATACCAGGGTTCGATCTTCGAATTGAATACCGATCAGGCCCAGGATTTAATCGCCTTTCTTGGCCAGGATACGGTGTTGTCCCAACCGGAAAAAGATCTGCTGACGGCCTTGCTGGACCTGTGTCCACTGGAAGAGCAGGGCAGGGTGGACTCGGCGCAGCTGGGCGAACACCTTGGCCTGAAATATCACGGCCTTCGCAAACGACTGCAATCCCTGCTGGAACATGGTTTTTTTGTACGCTCCCAATTCAAGTCCAGCGGCAAACGTGCACAATCCTTATATACCCTCATCTTGCCCAAACAGCTTCCGGTCAAAGCAAAGGATTCTTCTGCTCTTCAATTGCCGCTCTTCAATGAAAAGGTCGAACAGCAGCTGGAAGAACTGTTACAGATCAAATACAAGATCGATGATTTCTTCTGTGGATTTCTGTTTCCAGCCCTGCGTTACAAGGGGAATTCCACCAGCCATCAATCCCTGACCGTCCATTTTAGCCAGAGCGAGTTTACTCTTACCGCATCCGCCCGAGAGGGCTATAGCATTGCCTCGGTCAGTGACCTGAAATATGCCATTGCCTTACTGACCTTGGCCGATGCCATGATCCGGGCCCGCCGGGAAGAGGGGAGTCCCATACAAAATCGCTTTGCCGTTGAGATCAAGCAGTTACTGAAA
>RFGN01000373.1 GCA_003696645.1 Gammaproteobacteria bacterium
ATCCGACCTGCGCCGCGCCCGGTAGGTGATGGTCAGGTCGCCGCGGCCGATTTCTTCTTCCAGGATATAGTGTTCCAGTTCGGGTTGAGGTGTGGACATACAGTCTCCGCGTTACTGCTGCCTTGTTATCGGTTTGCGCTTTTCAGCCACAGCGCCGGTGCGAGCGAAGGCGCTGTGGCTGAAAAGCGCTTATTATGCGGCCCTGGCCTCGGCAAAATACCATTACTGTTCTTACCCATTCTCTCCCAGGACCGCATCCAGTGTAGATACAAATGTCTCATAGGTCCCCTCGCGGACGAATTGGAAAAAAGTATCATAATCGCGGGGGGTAAGAAAGTGGAAAAAATAGCGACATTCGCTCTGCTGCTGGTTTAGCGTGTTAAAATGCTGTCGGGCATTGCGGTACTTGCCCTTGTTTTCATCAGATGGCTCGTTTATTTCTTCATCGCCCTTGATCTCAACAACCAGAATATCGTTGCCTTTCTTGATGAAAAAGTCCGGGTTGAAGTATCCCCGTTTGTGATGCTCGCCTTTACGCCAAGCGTATTCGATTTCGTAAAAGCCCTGATCCGTGGACTTGATCCAAGCGTCAATAACGCCAGCATTTTCCGGCTTGATCAACTGCCGGACAAAATCGCGCTCCGGTTTATGGTTGGCTAACACAATATTCAGCGGCGTCTTGAACAGGAAAGCGTTCGTCACATACTGCCAGGCCGCGCGTGGCAGGCTCTCATCATCACGCACTTCTTCCAATAAATGCGCAAGTTCTTCACCACTCAACCGGAATGAATGTTCGTCCGCAAAGACGGTCGCCTCAGCATGCCGCAAAGCCGCCAGGCCAACACTATCACGCGGCCTGTCCTTCGTACTTATCGTCTTTACGGCCTTCGGCGACATCCGATAGCGCACACGCTTCGCTGCTCCACGGTGCAAGGTGCCAAACGCTTTGAGAAGCCGCTGGCGATTCTCTTCGCTGACCCGATCCTCAGTTTCTCCGACTCGGCGAAGCGACTCGCGGATCACCACTTTCAGCCAGTCCAGGTTATAGCGTTCGGCGTAGTTGGTCTGCCCTTCGGTCTCCAGGTCAATAGAACTTAGCCGATGGTGGATGGCTTCGGCGACCTCGTCCACGGTGTACATCCGATAGCGGACGAGGGTCTTCTTGGTACGACGCGCCCCACTTGCAGCCCGCTCGTAGGTGGTTTCTCTCTCCAGGGCCGGAACTTGTGAGATCAGCGTCACATAGCCTTTGCTGTATTCATACTCACCGGTCTGTTCAAACTCCTCAACAGTTTGGGTCTTGCTATAGTCAATCTGGTGGATCATGAAGTGATAGTCTGGTGATTTGGCGACTGGGCAGGAGTACAGTCGCTTTTCGACCTCCATTACCTCATCCACCAGGTGCCGAATGCGGTTGGACCAGGCATCGTGGTTGAAAACGGTGACCACCGGACGCTCGCCGCGATAGGCATCGGGAATGCGCAGCCCGCGTCCCAAAACCTGGGCAATGAGCAGTTTACTGTTGAAGGCGCGTTCTTCGTGGGGTACGATCTGGAATACATTCTGCACGTCCCAACCTTCGGTGAGCATACTGACCGAGGTAACCCATTCCACCGGGTTGTCCGAGCGGTCTACGTCGGCCAGAGCGCGGATATTGGCCCGGTGCTCTCGCGCTGAGGTGACGATGAGCACCTTTTTCTCGGCTTCCTCGCGGGGAATATCTTCCTGTTCGGCCAGGAACTCAATCAGGTCATCCGTCAGGCGCTTACAGGCCGCGATGTCGCGAGTGACCAGGATGGTGAGCGGCTTGACCTTGCGATAGCGGGCATTCTTGTTCTCCTGATGGTTGTCATAGATTTTTTGGAACTTTTCGTACTGGCTTTGTGAGGTGTCCTCGGCGACATAGTCAATGCCTTTGGCGAACCCCTGCTCAATCGCCTCGCGCAGCGAATACCGATAGACCACATCGGCGAAATAGTCGTTCTCGATGTAGCAAGTGCCGGAAAAGCCGGCGATGTAGCGAAAGCCAAAGGTCGGATCCAGCAGGAACTCTTTCCACCGCTTGATGTTGCGGCTGGTGGCATCCCGACCGATGGGCTTGTTGTACACGTGGTGCACTTCATCGTTCAGTATCAGCGTCCGCTCGCCTTTACCGGCCAGGCTGTCGCGGATGGAGGATTTAACGTGTTCCAGCGTGGCGTGAAAGTTTTCCACGCAGATGGTGCCGTCCACGATAGATTCGGTGCCGTTGATGATGTGCGGATTGCACACGCGGGCATCTTCCGGCAGCAAATCGCGCAAGGTGATGTCTATCGAAAGGTCGCGAAACTTTTTCAAAAGCCCATCTTCAATGGTGCGTGAAGGGCAGAGCACCAGCACCCGATCCACCACGCCTTCGGCCAGCATAATGCGGGCGATGCCATGCATCACATAACTCTTGCCCGTGGCCGTCGCCAGATCCACCGAACAGGAGAGTTGATCGGGCAGTTGCAGGTGGCGGGCCATTTCTGCAAACGTGCCGTACCGTTCCAGTATCGTCTCGTTGGAGTGAAAATTCTCCTCGGCCAGGGCGCGTAGGTTGACGTAACGTCCGCCCAACAGGTAGCGCAGCACGGTGCGGATGGCTTCTTTCTGATACTCGCGCGTGCCGCACAGGGCATCCAGGAACGGCTCGTAGCGCGTGATGTCGAAACGGGCAGGGTCCACACTGGGACTGACCCGCAGCACCAGGTCTTGATTGCGGAAGGTCTGCCGGTCACGCATTGGCCCCTCCCTGCGCTTCAGCCGCCCGGAAGTCGGCGGGCGTCTTGATTTCGCGGTACTCGTTGCCGTAGATGTCCATATAGATAATCATCACCTGTTTGCCCAGCGATTCCAGCGGCAGGTGGATCTCCCACCCGCGCTTCTCGATATCGGCGGCGTAAAAGACGGCATCCAGGGTAAAAACCTCACCGTCATAGTCATAATCCACCATCACCATCGAAAGCGTTTCCAGATTGCCTTTTTGGATGGCCCCTTTGACCATCGCTCTGCTCTTGAACGTCTTGATGCGGATGACGGCCTCGCTAATCATCTGGCCTTCGGGTGTCTTGACCAAGTACTCGCACTCCGCCTCTGGCAGGCGGATGAAGTCAAAGCCCACCGCCTCCACCATCGCGTTGATATCGCTCTCGTCCATCGGCTGGGTGATGGCCTCGAAATCGCGGCTGTGCAGTTCGTTGATGATGGAATAGGGAATGCGCAGGATGTAGTAGCGAGTGCGACCTTTGTCAATGTAATCTTCCAGGAAGGCCACGCTGGCCGCCGGGGCGATGATGAAGAAACGGGAGCCGACTTTGCCGCCGATCTGGTTGTGCAGGTCGTCAATGAAGCCGTAATCCAGCACCACGCCGCCGTCCAGCAGGTGATTGAAGACCAGCACGTCATCCGCGCCGCGATAGCCGTCCAGTTCCACCCCGCCTACGGTGTGCGGTTCGTCGCGGCACTGGAAGAGAAGCAGGGCAAAACGCCGCCACTCCTCCCAGGGCAGTCGCTTGAGTTGCGAGAAATCGTACAGCCCGGCGTTGTAGAGGGTAAAGGGGCGCGGCTGGAGCCGTTTGCCTTTGTTGCCGATATTCTCCCGCAGATTGAGCATTCGCTTCTGGATGGTGTAGATGGCCAGTTTGCCGCAGTCAATGCCGATCCAGCGCCGGCCCAGTTTCTCGGCCACGGCCAGCGTGGTGCCGGAGCCGGCGAAGGCGTCGAGGACGATGTCGCCCTCCTCGGTGGCTGATTCTATAACCCTGCGTAGTAGTTCCTCCGGTTTCTGTGTAGGATAACCTATGTACTCGGCGCTTCTTTTCTTAGTTACACCACTTTGCCCAATAGTCCAGACGTCATCTGCCCATTTATGAGTAAACTCTCGGTAAATAACGTTGCCATTATCATCACGCGCAGCCACAAGGCTCTGAGTTTCCTTGTCCCAAACTCGCACATCTCTTTTGCGTGGTTTCTTTAGCGGTACGGCTACTCGTTTGAATCTCGTATGGGATGAACGAGAATATAAATAGATCGCATTGTGGTTGTTCGGGAATCGGTTGACATTCCCCTGAAAGTTGTCTGGGTAGTGCCATATGATCTCATTTTCAAAACGAGTTTCACCAAAGATTTCGTCCAGTAGCACCTTAACATAGTGCCCTTTCTTCCAATCGAGATGCACAAAGATACATCCATCATCCGTTAAAAGCTCGCGCAGGAGAACCAGCCTCCTTCTTAAAAATCCGAGAAACTGTGCTCCGACGATCTTGTCCTGATACGCCCTCTCATCCTGACTACCCCGAAACTCCTGCTTCGTCGCAAACGGCGGGTCAATGTAGACCAGTTTCACCCCGTGGGAGCCATCGGGGTTGACCAGGCGCCCTTTGGCCTTCCACTGCAAGAGCGTTTTCATCGCCTGCAGGTTGTCGCCAAAGATGAGCATATTGTGCCGCTCGTCCTCGCCACCGTTGCCAAAGGTCTTCACCGGCTGAAGCGGCACGGCCATCGTCTCGGCCAGGATGTCTTCCTCGCGTTCCTTGCCGGCATAGACCAATTCGTACTCCTGGCGTTCCGGCGGGAAGAGCAGGTGTTTGTAATCGGGCGGTAGATCTTCGCCGCGCTCCAGCAGTTCGATGATATGACGGCGATGATGTTCGGTCAGTTCGGGCATAGTTTCTATTTCTCCTCATTCTCAAATAAGGGCAACTGGTTCCTCTTTGTCACAGCCAGCTCAGGGTTATAAAATCGTTTCTGCTCATTCGGGAAAAACGAGACAGAGAACCGGCGGTGCAGTTCCTCAGTTTGCAACCAGGGCGGCTTGCGGGTATCTTCAATCCAGCGGGCTGCCACTTCGGCAAGGGCAATCTTGGCTTTTTGGCCAGAACGACCAGTCACCGCTTGAGTGATATTCGATGTCATCAAGTCTACCAATTGTATCAACTCACTTTCTTCCCGTAAATCCGGGGCAACTTTCGCTGGATCAGAGTCCACCGCAATAACCTCCGGATGTAATAAGCGCAAGTCGGGGTAAGCAGAAGGCTTCTGTTGACGTTTCTCCTGGATAGATTTCATTACCTGGCTGGGGACGTAAGTGGCAAAGTTGTCGCCTTCCTGACGGAATTTGCTATCAGAGTAAAATATGAGCGCCACACGATGATACCGTTTCAGGTTCCAGGCAATTGCGCCTTCGATAGCCATTCGTGCAAAGCGATTATAGGCGTAGTGCGGCTTTGGAAACCGGTTGTGCTCAAAGGTCGGAGAATGTGTATCCACTGCCAAGCAATGGTAGTAGCAAAACTCGGAGAGCTGAGCCACATAAAGATTAAGCCAACCCCGCGCACATTGCGCCTTGGGACCGCCTGTTGATTGACGCAGTTTAAGATAGTGTACTTCTTCGAAATAACCCGTATCTTTACGGATGCCCTGCAAGGCTGTGAAGACTTGTGGTCGTTCCACCACGGGCACAAACAGCACCCCGTGAAGCAGCCACCGGTCTCCAGCGCCGGGCACATACGTACCGCTTTCATCGTGGTATACCTCGAAGGCAATTTCGGGATTGGCTTCTATACCAAACATTGTAAGTTGTTGTGGCATTGACACGATTACCCCTTGCTTACTCCCATAACGGCTTGTATCTAGTACTCCTCAATCAGTCCCTCATCGGCAAAGCTGAAGTATCATCCGTCATCGGTGATAATGTGGTCGAATACGCGGATATCCATCACCAGGCCGCGATGACCAGGTCGCGGGTGAGGAGATTGTCTGTTCACTAGGTGTCGGGTCGCCAGAGGGATGATTGTGGACAGCAATCAATCCGGCAGCATATGCCTGTGCCGCGCGGAGCATTATCTTTCGGATGGAAGGTTGGGTCTTTGCCACGTCGCCTTCGTCAATGTCTACAACATCCAAAACGCTGTTGCGCCGGTCCAACAAGACAACCTTGAACATCTCAACCTTCAGGTCGCGCATCAAGGGTATCAAGTAGTCCGCCACGTCCGATGAGGAACGAATAGGGCCTTCGAATGCCCGTTCCTCACTCATCATCCATCGGCCTAATTCTACTGCAGCCTTGATCTGGGTGATCTTGGCCGTGCTCAAGCCCTTAATCTCGCGCAATTCGGCCGGGTCGCAGGCGCTGATGGCGCGCAAGGTCTTGAATTTTCGCAATAGTTCACGGGCCAGGTCCACAGCGCTCGCACCTTCTACACTTGTACGGATCAGGATTGCCAGGAATTCGGCGTTGCTCAAGGTATGAGCGCCGTACTTGAGCAGTTTTTCCCGTGGGCGATCATCTTCTGGCCAATTGGCAATGGCTCGTTCGTAAGTTTTTCTTGACACGTTTTGTCTTCCACTGTGACTTTCTCGGAGGGCCGCATAATGAATAAGGCGTTTCATGCGGTGCGGTGAAAAAAAACTTCCACCAACCAGCCCGTCAGCCGCCGCATAAACGTTTTTGAACTAAGCCGGGGGAAACAGATCAGGTCCCTTGAGGATTAAGGCCTTCTCTGTTCTGACCACACCCGGAAACGCGACCCAATCCTCAAGTGAGTATAGCGGAAATGCCAAAAATTAGTCAATCGAAATCGCCCCTGGGTGCGTCCAAAAATGGTGTAAAGCCCGGTCTAAAACCGAAATGACCTTGATTAACCCTTCTCTGGTCATACACCAAAAGTGAATGCCCCCCACCTCTTGCCAGCCATCCAGCTAACTTGAACAACTTCCCCAAAAAGCCTACTCATTAAACAACTCGCCCACGCTGCGCCCCTCATGTGAACGCTGAATCACTTCGGCCAACAGTTCCGCTACTGTCAGGACGGTGA
>RFGN01000374.1 GCA_003696645.1 Gammaproteobacteria bacterium
ATTGCGCAAAGAAGAAGGCCTGCAATTGCTTGCAGGCCTTTGTTTGTTTGGTTGCGGGGGCCGGATTTGAACCGACGACCTTCGGGTTATGAGAGTGTTCCGACCCTGTAGCTGTGGATGGCGTGATCTGGAATTCCCTTGTGTTATATGGGTTTTCTTGACCTTCGGGCGCTGTTGATCTTTCCCTGATGCCGCCATTCTAGCCCATTATTTGACGTCGAACGTAAGCACGGCTTTTGGGATCAAAACCCTTCCAATGTTATGCCAATTGCTGTCCATTCGAAGTCCCGTTGTTTGAGCATTTTAATGCAAAGCCGGCTCGATGAATTTGACACAATCATGCATCATGTCGATCTAGGTTGAGAATTTCATTTGCCTGATCTTTGCCACTTCAAAGGGGGAGCGCGTGATGTTGTCCGATTTCGGGTGCGGCATTCATAATCTGGTCTTTGAACCGAACATTTCCCTGCCATGCGCTCGGGTCGTCAGCGAAGCCAGGATGGCCTTGGTCAAATATGAGCTGTGCATCGATGCATTGGATATCGAGTCCGAATCCAGCGAAGACCAGCCGAAGCTGTTGCTCATTTGGATCCATTGCAGGATCATAATCCCGCCATTGACGACCTGGCCTACGAGGTTATCAGGAAAGAGCTTGTGGGAAGGACTTCGCGCTATACCAGCGGATGGGCGGACTTGAACGAAAACGATCCAGGGATCGCGATGCTCAAGGCGTTCGTCTAGCTGAGATGATGATCTACCGGATGAATCTTGTGCAGTGGCAACAGCTGATGCTTCACTTATGGAGATGAGGCGTTAATTCGATTTCTGAATTGATTAGGACAGGAACGGTGATGGTTTCCTGGGCCACATCAATAATGGGTGGATCAATGTGATCATCATCCAAAGCCCATTTCGCATAATCGATATTGAACTTTCTGTATCGAACTGTTGCGCTGATCGTCAGCGGGGATTTGACCCAATTGGGGATATCAAAGGTGTATTCAACAACGTCCGATTCGCCTGGCGGAATGGAGTTTTTGTAAAGTGTCCCAACCATGTTGAATAAATCATGTTTCCATACGTGATCGCCATTTTTGTCGATTGGGGTAGAGCGATAAAAATATGCATCGGGATCGACGACGCGATCTTTTCCGATATGACCACTTTCGAAGACAGTTCTATTTTGGGCATCTGCAACGCGGAAATGGATCCATACTTCGTTGATGTCCGTCGTACCGGCAGGAAACTTATGGCCGACGCCTTGATTCGTGACGATGCTTTTTATATGAGCCGATTCACCCAGATAGAAGTAAAAAGGCGGTTCAGTGTCGCGATCTTTGGGGGAAATGGCTCTCGCACTTCGAACTGCATCTTTTCTTCTGGGTTCATCAATATGGATTCGAACCTTTCCGTTTTGAAGAAAGCGCCTGACTAAATCCATTTGATTATGGTTCCCGTTCAGCCACGGAATCAACGAGTTGGCGCCCGGCGTTTGATGGGAAACAATCATACCTTCCCTGCTGGCCGAGGGATCATCTCCCGGAACGGGTTGAAAGTGACAATCCTGGCATCGCTTTGTCGCCTCGTTTTCGAATGTTTGTTCGCTGTGCCCTGAAAAAGGACCATTCAGCCAGGAGTGATATTGATCCTGCATTTTTACCCATCCCCAGCCATTCATATCCTTGTCCATAAATTGTACATGGCAGGTTGCGCAAAGTTTGGGGCTGGATAGTGCCGGATGACTCATTTCCTTCACATGGGCTTTGGGATCGATACGGATGAGGAAATTATGCAATTTGGTCGGTAGCGAACCTTGCATGCCCGAAAACAGGTAAGCTGTGGATGGTTTAAAGTGGTAGCTTCCAACCCCCTTTAGGCTGGTAACCCTGTCGATACCGTGACATCCCATACAACCAATTCCTTCGCGAAATGCCGGTGTGCCTGCAATGCCCCCGTGCTTTCCGCCTTTTGTCAGTTGCCCCGATAAAAGAGCGAGTGGCGCGTGGCAGCTTTCGCAGTAGCGGGCGGCTGCCATCCCTTTTTGTTCGACGAGCAGCGAAATATTTTTTACATATGCCTTGTCTGAAGCTGCCTGACGATGCATTGAGGCCATCCATTGGTCTCCAATTTCTTTATGACAGGATGCACATTGCTCGGACCGGCCCACCAATCGTTCATCGACAAAAGAGTCTCCATCGGTTTCGGTGAGTGAGGGTGAAAAATTGCCGATACCGTAGGGGTGTTCGTAAGGCTCGACGGCTGGAGTGGTCGAAAAAGGATCAGGAATCGATGCATAAGCAAGGGTGGCAACGGCGACTCCCAATATGGCTAGCAACAGGATTGAATGATTCAGATGCAGATCTGAGTGCGAAATTGTAGGAAAGAGAAGGGAATTGTTTTGCCTTTTGCTCGCTTTAAGAAAGATGTGGCCAATAATGTGAGAGACAAGAGAGAGGATGAGGACATACGCTGCGATGATGTGGGATTGGTAAATCCATCGAAGCGCCTCTTGTTGCCCGAATATGCCTATGTGCAAACCCGAGAGCGAGAGCAATAGCATGGAGAGAGCGGCGGCCATGCCGAGTAAAACGACCGTGATCCTTCGCGTTACCAGTGTGCGCCTGAAGTGAGTCATTACATAAGGTACAATGACGACAATAAGGATGATTGAGCATGAGAAATGGACGAGGGTTGTCCATTGCTGCCATACGGAATGTCCGGGTATGAAATAGGTGAGAAAGCCGGAAA
>RFGN01000375.1 GCA_003696645.1 Gammaproteobacteria bacterium
AGCAGTAGCTGGAACGCATGGAAAAACTACAACAACCAGCATGCTTGCAAGTGTAATGACACATGGGGGATTTGAGCCAACATTTGTCATTGGTGGCCGAGTCAAGTCTTTTAGTAGTAATGCCTTGCTTGGAAAAGGCCAATATATTCTTGCTGAAGCAGATGAGAGTGATGGTTCTTTTCTGTATCTGAACCCTGTAATATCAGTGATTACGAATATTGACAAGGATCATCTGGCGAATTATGGAGGTGATCCAGCCCGTCTGGAACAGGCCTTCCTGGAGTTTGCGCATCATCTCCCATTTTATGGACTGCTTGTGACCTGCCTTGACGATCCGGTCATTAGAAAATTGTTGCCCGAATTCAATCGTCCGGTCCTTACCTATGGGCTGGATGTCGAGGCAGATATACATGCAACGGATCTGGATCAGCATGGAATGGTCAGTCGATTTAAAGTTTGCACTGGTGAAGAACAGTTCCCGGTCGAAATCAGGTGTGGGGGTGAGCATAATGTCCGAAATGCCCTTGCAACGATTGCCGTTGCACGGGAGCTCGGTATGCCCATGGTTGATATTCTATCCAGTCTTTCAGACTTTTCTGGGATTCAAAGACGTTTTGATGTTGTTGGAAGTTATGTTGTTGATGATGATATCAATGACATTCTGGTGATAGATGATTATGCCCATCATCCAAGGGAAATCGAATCGATTCTCAAGGCTGTGCGTTCTGGCTGGCCTGAACGTCGTATTGTGACTGTTTTTCAACCACATCGTTATTCACGTACCCGTGACTTGTTCGAAGATTTCGTTCAGGTCCTTTCAGGAACTGATGTTTTGCTCCTGACCGAGGTCTATGCAGCAGGAGAACAGCCAATTTCAGGTGTAGATGGGAAAACGCTGTCTGGCGCAATTCGCCATAGGGGCCGAGTTGATCCAGTCTACATCGAAAATATTGAAGATATTTTGGATGAAATGCCCGTATTGCTGAAAGAGCACGACGTAGTTTTACTGATCGGGGCAGGAAACATCTCCATGCTTGCCGACAGGATCAGAAAAGAATGGAGATTGGCAGGATGATTGTCCATCAACATAAGAGTTTGCAGGGGGAAATGCATAGAGACCATCCGCTGGCATCATATACGTCATTTCAGGCTGGAGGATCGGCCGAAATATTCTATCGCCCGATGGACATGAATGATCTGAGAACATTTCTTGAAATGCTTCCAGAAAATTCTCAGTTGACATGGCTGGGACTAGGAAGCAATACACTTGTCCGTGAAGGGGGTATCAAAGGCGCAGTAATCTGTACCAGAAAGACTTTGGGGAAGATCAGTGTGCAGGGGAATCAGGTGTACGCAGAAGCTGGGGTCTCATGTGCCAAGCTTGCAAAGGTACTTGCACGTTACGGATTATCTGGAGGAGAGTTCTTTGCCGGTATACCTGGCACGGTAGGAGGGGCGCTGGCAATGAATGCGGGTGCCTTTGGTAGTGAAACCTGGGATTTTGTTGAAGAAATAGAGGTGATCCACAGGGATGGAAAGATTACAGCAGCAGGCAGAGAAGCATTTGATGTTGGATATCGAAACGTGATGATTCCTGAAGATCAATGGTTTTGCGCAGCAAGATTCGTATTTCACACCGAATCATCAGAAAGTGCACGTAGCAATATCAGAAATCTCCTGTACAAAAGAAATACCTCACAACCCATTGGCTTGCCAAGTTTTGGGTCAGTATTCAAGAATCCAGAAGGAGAACATGCGGCAAAAATCATTGAGCGATGCGGCCTGAAGGGATATCGGGTAGGTGGTGCATATGTGTCAGACAAGCACGCCAATTTCATTATCAATTCGGGTACTGCAACAGCTGAGGACGCTGTAAAACTGATTGAGTATATTCAGGGTGTGGTGAAGGAACAGACAGGCTATTTTCTAGAGCCAGAAGTCCGAATTATTGGAGATGCGCCATGACAACAGCTATAAACCGCTACGGTCATGTTGCTGTACTGGCGGGTGGAAAATCAAATGAAAGAGAGATTTCGCTGCAGGGGGGAGAAGCCGTGTGTACAGCACTTGACGAAAGAGGCATACAGGCCACTCTTATGGATATAAGCGAATCATTGCCAAAACGAGAAAGCATTGATCGTGCATTCATTATGGTACATGGCCAGGGTGGTGAAGACGGAAAAATTCAGGGATACCTGGAAACAGTAGGGCTTCCCTATACTGGAAGTGGGGTACAGGCGAGCAGTATATGCATGAACAAGTATCTGACAAAACTGATTTGGAAAGATCTGGGGCTGTGTACGCCCGAGCATATATTGGCAAGTGATTGTCACTCAATTGATCCTGATTCAATAACCTATCCGGTAATCGTAAAGCCAACTGGGGAGGGCTCAAGTATCGGAATGAGTAGGGTTGAATGTGGAAAGACACTTGAACCCTCAATCAATCAGGCCTTGCAGTATTCAAGTACGGCTCTCATAGAACGGTGGGTTGATGGAGACGAGCTGACTGTTTCCATTCTTGGAGATCAATCTCTTCCAGTGATCTGTGTCAAGACACCTCGACAATTTTATGATTTTGATGCCAAGTATCGTTCAAATAAAACCGAATATATATTTCCAGATTATGACGACTGCGATCTGGCTTATATACAGTCCATGGCATTAAAGGCATTTCAGGCAACTGGAGCAACAGGATGGGGGCGTGTCGACTTGATTCGTGACCATGATGGCACGCTGTGGTTACTTGAAATCAATACAGTACCAGGCATGACCAGACACAGCCTTGTTCCCAAGGCGGCAGAAAAAGCAGGGATCAATTTTGCGGCACTATGCGAGAAAATTCTGGAGACTTCACTGTGAAACAGGATAGTGATGGGAAGTCAGTCATGATGATGGGAGGTATCGTGATCCTTGTGTCTGCATTTTTGGTTGTAGTCTCCAACTTTTTATATCAGGCATTTGGAGAAAATGCCTTTCGAATCAAAAATATTTTCATCAGGGGTGATTATAGTGCTGAACATGTTCCTGTCTTGAAAAGAGAGATAAGTCATTTCAGAGATAAAGGCTTTTTCTCCCTGGATGTCAGGCGTATCCAGGACAACATCGGATCCATTCCTTGGGTCAAGACTGTCGAGGTAGGGAAGAAATGGCCGGACAGTCTGAATATCCGAGTCGAAGAGGTCAAGGTCATAGCAGGTTGGGAGTCTGGTGGAATGGTAAGTGAGACAGGCAGGTGGATCCCACCAGAAAACTCTGTTGCCAATAAGGTACCTTCTGTGAAGTTTTCTGGAGATCGGTCCAGGCTGGTTTCACATGTGGCTGTATTCAATCAGATAGAAAAATTGTTGAGTCGTAACGGCAAGAGTATTACAAGCGAATCCATTACTTCCTATGATGAACTCAAGATTGGAACAGTTGATGGAGAGACCTACATAACAAACCTGGGCGACTTTTTGGGCAAGTTGAAACGTTTTTTCAGGGTTTATCAGGTTATCAGGAACGATCCTAAACACCGTAATGAAAGAATCGAATATGTGGACCTCAGATACCCGAACGGTTTTGCTGTGAAATGGATAAAGCTATAACTCTCAACGGAAGCGAGAATGGTTAAGAAAACACAAAAGGATCTTATCGTTGGCCTGGATATAGGCACATCAAAGGTTGTCTGCCTGGTTGCTGAAGTGGATGAAACCGAGACCATTGAAGTCATTGGTATTGGGTCGCAACCATGTACAGGACTCAAGAAGGGGATTGTCGTCAATATTGAAAGTACGGTACAGGCCATTCAACGTGCTGTCGAAGAGGCAGAGTTGATGTCCGGTTGTGAAATCGATTCGGTTTTTGCTGGTATAGCAGGTGGTCACATCAAGAGCATGACTTCTCATGGAATTGTTGCTGTCAGAAATCAGGAAGTTGAACCTGAAGATGTAGAGCGGGTAATCGATGCTGCAAGGGCTGTTGCCATTCCCGCAGATCAGAAAATATTGCATGTTATACCGCAGGAATTCATGATCGACAATAACCAGGATAGCATCAGAGAACCAGTCGGCATGTCTGGGGTCAGGCTTGAGGCAAAGGTTCATATTGTCACGGGAGCTGTCAGTGCTGCACAAAACATAATCAAATGTATCCGTCGTTGCGGGATTGAGGTGGATGATGTGATTCTCGAACAGCTGGCCTCGTCCGAATCTGTATTGACCCAGGATGAAAAGGATCTGGGGGTATGTCTGGTTGATATCGGTGGAGGAACAACAGATATTGCCGTTTTCATAGGTGGGGCCATTCGCCATACAGGCGTGATTCCAATTGCCGGCAATCAGGTGACCAATGATATCGCTGTTGCACTTCGTACTCCAAACAAGTATGCGGAAGAAATCAAGCTCAATCATGGATGCACGCTGGTACAGATGGCCAATGCAAATGAAACCATTGAGGTGCCGGGGGTAGGAGACAGACCACCCAGAAGGATGAGTCGACAGATTCTGGCCGAGGTGCTGGAACCACGCTATGAAGAATTGTTCTCGCTGGTTCAGTCCGAACTTCGTCGGTCCGGCTTTGAAGAATTGATCGCATCAGGGATTGTGTTGACGGGTGGATCGTCGAAAATTCAGGGAGCCATTGAGCTTGCCGAGGAAGTATTTCATATGCCTGTGAGGCTGGGCATCCCACAGAACTTTACCGGTTTGACAGATATTCTTGGAAATCCGATTTATGCAACAGGGGTTGGGTTGCTACAGTTTGGTTACAAACACCAACAGGCAGTACGACATTATTATGAGATTGGCGGATTCAAGGGGCTATGGCAACGCATGAAGTCGTGGTTCCAGTGAGTTGTGTTATGGAAACTTTGATAAATTGATACAAGACAAGGGGAGCGAAAAATGTTTGAACTGATGGATGCTTATACACAGGATGCCGAGATAAAGGTTATAGGTGTTGGAGGAGGCGGCGGAAATGCCGTGGAGCACATGATGGCATCTCGGATTGAAGGTGTGGATTTTATCTGTGCCAATACCGATGCCCAGGCCCTGAGATCATCGAGTGCACCGACGATCCTGCAGATCGGTGAATCGGTCACCAAGGGTCTCGGTGCCGGGGCAGATCCGGAAATCGGTCGTAAGGCTGCACTTGAAGACAAGGATCGGATCATCGAGGTACTCAAGGGATCGGATATGGTCTTCATTACTGCCGGGATGGGGGGAGGAACAGGTACAGGAGGGGCGCCAGTGATTGCCCAGATAGCCAAGGAGATGGGAATCCTGACCGTTGCGGTAGTAACCAAACCCTTTCCATTTGAACTGAAAAAACGTTTGCTTGCGGCAGAAGAGGGCATCAAGCAACTTTCGGAATATGTGGATTCGCTGATTATCATTCCCAATGAGAAGTTGTTGTCTGTACTCGGAAAGCAAACCTCGCTGATCGATGCCTTCAAGGAAGCGAATAATGTTCTTTATGGTGCAGTACAGGGTATTGCAGATCTGATTACCCGTCCGGGTCTGATCAATGTGGACTTTGCCGATGTGCGCAAGGTCATGCTTGAAAAGGGCAATGCCATGATTGGGTCAGGTGTGGCGACAGGTGATGCACGTGCCAGTGAGGCTGCGGAACGCGCCATTGCCAGTCCATTCCTTGAAGACATAGATCTTTCCGGTGCAGGGGGTGTGCTGGTCAATATCACCGCAGGTCTGGACATGGCTATCGGTGAATTTGAAGAGGTAGGGAATGCCATCCGTGATATCGCCTCGGATGAAACCACTGTGATTGTCGGAACCGTGATTGAGCCTGAGATGACTGATGAACTTCGGGTAACCGTGATAGCCACCGGGCTCAAGGGGGATCGTGGACATCTTGCCATACAGCCGGACAAGGTTGAAATACAGAATACCTTGCAAATCAAGCGTAACCTTGAAGGCAGTGTGGATTATCCGGCCTATGAGACACCGACAGTGATTCGCAAGGACCATGAACGACATGGAGACGGTCTCAAGATGGCCTCTGGCAGTGATTTTGATTA
>RFGN01000376.1 GCA_003696645.1 Gammaproteobacteria bacterium
ATCTACCTTGTCATGTAGTTCTTGCCGATGGGTAATAAGGTAACAACTCTGCTTGTTGGTTTCTACCCGGTTGCGCAGAATGGTTATCATGGCCGTCGCGCCGCTTGTGCATAGCCCCGCATCCAGCAACTCATCAATGAGTAGCAGGTTGATCGGCCCATTATTCCGATACCACAGATCCTGCAACGCCAGATTCATAGCAAGCGTCACTCGATGTTTCTGGCCTTTGCTCAGATTACCCCATTCATATTCCCCACTCGGGTTCGAGATGATGAGCGAGAATGTATCGTCAACCTTGGCAGTATAAGGGAGTTCAAGAATAGACAGATACTCCCGGATCCGCTTGTTAAGAAACGGGATCTGCATACCGATCAAGGCTTTTCGGATGAACGAGTCCTGCGATTGCAACAGATCAATCAAATACTCCATGTTCGCCAGTTGCTTCTTCTTGTCGTCCAACTCAGTAGTGTCAATCTCGATGAGACCCTTCTCCCGCATCTCGGAGATAGTTGTCAGATAAGGAGATTCCGAATCGAACAGAGTAGAGAGCTGCTCCTGCAGCATCTGTTTCCTGGCTCCCATATCCAAGGCGTCCTTCACATCATTTTTCAATTGCGACAGCTCATGCTCGTCATCCACCTCCCACACTGAGAGAATCTCAGCGATCTGATTGTTAATCTCCTCTTCCTGCTGGACCAGCTCTTCCAACTGAGCACGCATCGCATCCAACCTGTTACTCTCCTTATCTCGTTCTTGGGTAAGATCATTCAGAGAATCCCGCATTGCGTTGATCGCGTCAGCATCATGGAATGGCTGATTACACGTTGGGCACTTGCTGTTTTCCAGCGCTTGCAGATCTGCCACTACCCGATCAAACTGCTCATCCAGCGATTTGACCTGCTTATTGGCAAAGCGGATTTTTAGACCGATCTCTTGTATGCGCATCGCAAATTCGTGAGCGGCTTTGCGCAACTCGGAGATAGTCTTGAGATCACTCTCCAATACATTGAGGTCATCTTGTGATACCTCTATGTCCGTCTCCATGCCAGAAATGGCTTCTTCGATCTCAGAAATCTGCCGATCTTTATCCTGCATCCACTGTTCATGTTTGGCTTCCAGAGATGCAATCTGTTCGAGGGTTCGATTATTGGCGGCCCTGATGGTTCGGTGCTCAACCTCAAGTTCCGCGATGGCTGATTTCAGATCCTTGCGCTGTTTCTTGAGGGATTTGACCTTCTCCCCAAGTTTCGACATGCCGAACACCAACTCGATGATCTCACGGCGAGACTCCGCGGGGAGTTTTGGGAACGGGATATCATCAGACGTGTTGCATACCAGCAGCGAGAACAGCTTTCGATCAAAGCCGAGGACCGAGATGATGTCCTTGTTTGTCTCAGGCTTTGTTCGGCTGATGTCAAAGATTTGCCGACCATTCTCCAATGTGGTAAACGGGCGGTCATCTCCTCTTGGCTTGCGATAGAACTTGAGAGTTGATGGCTTCTCTCCGCGAACAACGAGATACTCGTATCCATCTGTCTCGAAAGATACCGAAACTTGCATGTATTGTCCCGGGCGGATGCGCTTGTTCACGAGTTTGGAAACGGAGATACCCCGGCTCGTATTCCCAAACAGGCAATAGGAGATGGCATCAAAAATGGATGATTTCCCGGTCCCGTTTCTCGATTCGGCAAACGAGGAATCCTTGTTGATACCAAGAATGGCCACCAACTTACCGGAATCCAATGGAATCGTAGTCTTCTTTGCCCCAAAGGACATGAAATTCATGATCGTCAATTCCTTGAAGCGGACCATTCTGCTCAGGCCTCCAGATATTGTTTCTTGAGAATTTCCGGGTCGAGAATGCCATCCTTCGACTGAATCGTTCCCAACCCTTCCAAGACGATCTCATCGACAGATTTCATCTGGGAGATGTCTACGACGATGTTTTCATCATCTACCGCCTGCTCTACCTCTGTTTTGACTCGGACCTGTCTCACCAATGGAGTCAAGATGTCGATAATCTCCTCGGAGATCTCATCGTCTCCTAGATCGTCCACTAGCTCAATATGCGCACGGTCATCCAAGGAATCAACGATGGATTCATCCTCCAATAGCTCAGACATCGAATACCGCTCATACCAAGGACCATCGAAATCGTAAAACACGAGATCATCTTCCTGTCCCGGATACCAGATGGCGAAGCCCTTGGCGCGGTCACCAACATCCGAGAAATTGTGCGCAAAAGGAGCTCCCAAGTATGTAACCTTGGCTCCGCTGCCGATGTAGGAGGTCTGCCGATGATGGTAATGGCCCGAAATAATCCGTTGC
>RFGN01000377.1 GCA_003696645.1 Gammaproteobacteria bacterium
ATAACCCATGACGACCTTCATCGCCACACTGGTTGTGGATAACAAGGCGGTCATGTTCAGGATCAGCTTGGATCATAGTGAACTGCAAAAACTGAAGGACGTATCCAAAGACGTCTTTACACTTGAATCAGGACAGGAAACCGAACAGGCCGACTAAATAATAAATTACAGAGGACTCTCGAGAGTGTCTGACATTCAACAGAGTCAACTCGTCCTGTGTCCGACCAATCTCGGCTATTGGTCAGACAACCCGATCGTTGCCCCCATCTACAGCAATCTGGGCCCCAGTAGTTCGTGAGAACAGTGGGCCACATAGCTCACAAGCCAATTCTGCAACATCACAACTTCTCACTTCCGTGTGCAACAGATTATTCCGCTTGTACTCGTCAACACTGATGCCGTAGTGCCTGGCACGCTGCTGCAGGATCTCTTCCGTCCATAGCGCGGTATCAAACACACCATTGGGGTGCAAAGAATTGATTCGGATATTATCTTCTCCCCACTCCAATGCCAAAACCCTGGCCAGTTGATTCAATGCCGCCTTGGAAACCGAATAGGCTGCTGCCCCCGGTCCTGGAGCGGGTACATTCTTTGAGCCGATGACTGCAACCCGGCCTCCTGCAGGTGCCATCTTGAGAATGGGATAAAGTGTCCTCAGTAGTACAAGGTTGGCATCAAGGTTGATCGACATGACTTTCCTCCATGTCGAATCCGACAATTCAGCCACTCTCTCGCTTTCAGGAAAGATACCAGCGTTCAGAATCAATATGTCCACGCCACCAAAATGTTTGACTCCTCTTTCCAGAACCTGCATCACCTGTTCTGTATTGGTCAAGTCACACTGCAACCCCAGAAAAGCCACTGAATCGAGCATGGTTTCAACGTTGATATCGATATCCAGACCTATAACAGCCGCCCCCCGTTTGAGCAGGGCATTGACACAGGCACGACCAATCCCGGAAACACACCCTGTAACCAGGGCTACCTCACCCGAAAATATCGGATCTGCACCGGCCTTCTTCAGTTTGGCCTGTTCCAGATCCCAGTATTCGACATCGAAGATATCCTTTTCAGGGAGCGCCCTGTAGCCTCCAAGCCTTTCTCCACGTCGAATGATATTGATGGTATGTGAGTAGATATCATTGATGATACTGGCATCCTTCATGGATTTGCCAACCGAGACCAGCCCCAGCTTATTGTCCAGAATCACCCTGGGCGCCTGATCCAGAATCTGTTTTTCATCTTTTGCAAGCGGGGCATTGCGATCAAAGTACGCCTGATATTCTCTTTGAAAGCCGCTTACATCTCTCCCCAGCATCGGCAACCTCTTGGTTCGAATCACGTGGTCAGGCGTTGCCGGTCCCTGTTGCGAGATTCGTGCAATATCTTCATGTTGGGCAAAGGCCAGCTTGTCATTCGCATCATCGCAATTGAGAATCATTGGGCGACCGGCAACCTCCGAAACCGCCTGGCGTAGTGCCGCAATTTCGGACAGCTCAATGCTCTGTGGTTCAGCATGCATCACAGGCAACTTCCAGGCCTGCTTATCCTGCAAATAGGATTCTGCCTCATCAACCAGCTGAATCATGCGTTCATACGACTCGCGGGCTGTCTCGCCAAAGGTAAAAATTCCGTGATTCAACAGTACCATCCCTTCCGTCCCGGCGTGTGCCTCGCGGGAAAAGATCTCATTGCACAACCGGGCCAGATCAAAACCTGGCATGATATACGGTATGACAACCACCCGTTCACCATAGATCTCGCGAATCCGCGCTTCTCCATCTTCGGTATTGGTAATGGTGACAATTGCATCTGCATGGGTATGGTCGACATATTTGAAAGGAAGGATCGCATGCAGGATCGTCTCCACCGAAGGCGTTGGCACCGCTGCATTCGTCATGTGCGTCTTCAATTCATTGACCATTTCAGGGTCTGAAAGTGTTGGAAGCTCCGCAAGCCTCAAGAGATGATCCATCCTTACAGGAGCAAAGCCGGCCTCTTCAATCGTTTCGAGGTCCCAGCCACTGCCCTTGACATACAACAGCGACTCCGTCTCACCAAAGATATTTTTGGTCTCCAGCTTGACAGAGGTATTGCCACCGCCATGCATGACCAAATCCTTATTCCGCCCCAACAGTCTTGAGGTATAGACTCTCAGAGCCAGATCTGTGTCATATTTCCTCGCTTCCGATTCATTCCAAAGACTTTTCATTCCTCAACCTGCTACTATTCCGTTTAATCGAACACAATATCATGCACTTGTTGATAATTTGAGACAAAATGAACTGTCAACCCTTCACGCAAATAGGCTGGCAGTTCCTCGAAATCATTCTTGTTTTTGGCAGGCATCAGGATCTTACGGATATGCGCGCGTCTGGCCGCAACGATCTTTTCCCGAATGCCTCCGACAGGAAACACCTGACCAGTAAGGGTCAACTCGCCGGTCATGGCCAACCTTGAGGGCACTTTTTTTCCATAGGCCAGAGACAACAATGCCGTAGCCAATGTAATCCCTGCGCTGGGTCCATCCTTGGGAACGGCACCTTCCGGAACATGGATATGAATGCAGGCCGTCTGAAAAAAATCATCCTTGACTCCCATGAAGGCATTGGCAAAACTCAAGGCGATCTCGGCTGATTCCTGCATGACTTCACCGACATTCCCGGTAATCTTGTAGCCGGGTTTGTCACTGAATAGCCTGCGGGCCTCGATCGGAAGAATTGCTCCACCCATGGAAGTCCAGGCCAAACCGGTCACCACACCTACTCCTTCGATGCTGCTTTCCTTGTCAAATATCGGAACACCCAGATATTTATGCAGGTTGCGACCATTTATTCCCAGTCGTTTCTGCTTTCCCCGCACCACTTCAACGGCACATTTACGAATCAATTTCTTGATCTGTTTTTCCAGGCCTCGTACCCCTGCCTCTCTTGCATAGCCATCGATCAGCTGACGCATGGCGGCATCGGTCACTGTGAACTGACTACTTTTCAGACCGGCCATCTTTAGCTGTCGAGGTAAAAGATATTGCTTCGCAATATTCAGCTTCTCTTCAAGGATATAGCCGGACAACCTGATTTCTTCCATTCTGTCCAACAATGCCTGAGGAATGGTATCTGTCTGGTTTGCCGTACAGATAAACAGGACATGGGACAGATCCAATCGGAGATCAAGGTAATGATCAAGAAATTCTACATTCTGTTCAGGATCCAGTACCTCAAGCAGGGCAGAAGCCGGGTCCCCCTGGTAGGAAGCGCCCATCTTGTCGATTTCATCCAGCATGATGACCGGATTATCAACACCCGTGTGTTTGAGGGCCTCCGCCATTTTCCCAGGCATGGCTCCAATATAGGTCCGGCGATGCCCCTTTATTTCTGCCTCGTCTCGCATTCCTCCCACAGAAAAACGATAAAAGGGCCGCCCCAGAACCCGGGCAACAGAACGCCCCAGAGAGGTTTTACCCACTCCGGGAGGACCCACCAGAAGCAGTATGGCCCCTTGTACCTCCCCCTTGAGCGCTGCTACAGCCAGGAATTCGGTAATCCGATCCTTGACATCGTCCAGACCATAGTGGTCTTCATTCAGGATTCGGCGAGCCCTTTGTAATCCCAATTTATCCCTGACCTGATGGCCCCACGGCAATTGGGTCACCCAATCCAGATAATTGCGTGTTACCGCATATTCCGGCGAGCCCAGTTCCAGCATGGACAGCTTGTTCATCTCTTGATCCACTCGTTGTGCGGCCTCCGCAGACAATTTCAGGCCTTCCAACCGTGATCTGAAAAGGTCCAGATCCGCACTGCGATCATCCTTGGCGATACCCAGCTCCCTCTGGATTACCTTGAGTTGCTCTCGCAGAAAAAATTTGCGTTGCTGGGTTGAAATGGTTTCATCGACCTGACCGCGAATCTCCACCTGAAGCTTGGCTACATCCAGCTCTTTCTTGAGAAGAACGAGGGTCTTTTCCATTCTCCTCTGTATGTGCAGAGATTCCAGCACATCCTGGAGTTCACGCTGGTTGGCACTCGTCAGGCTGACAGCAAAATCCGTCAGGGAAGATGGGTCACTCGGCGTAAAGCGTTCGAGAAAAAACTTGAGTTCCTCGGTATAGAGAGGGTTCAGTTTGACCAGGTCCTTGATCGTATTCATGATTGCCATCGAATAGGCGCGAATCCGTTCCTCCTTTTTGGGGCTGACTTCATTAGGATAATCTGCCAGAACCTTGTATGGTATTTTTTCCGATAACCATTTCTGAACATGGAAACGACGAATACCTTCTGCAATAAACTGGATGCTCCCTTCGCTCTTGATCGGATTGTGGACCTTGATCACGCAACCAAAATCGTAGAAATCGTCAATCCGAGGAGAACGTGTGTGGCCCAGGTTTTTGGTCTTGACCTGCAATAAGCCGGCCAACTTGTCGGACTGTTTCAGGATCATCCTGACCGTCCGTAGCCACGGTTTTTCCTCGATGATAACGGGCGAAACCTGAGCAGGAAAGAAAGGTCTTTCGATGGTTGGAAGGATAAACAACTGATCGGGCATGACCAGTTCGGAAACAGTCAGTTCCGTAGAGGAAATGGCCTCATCGGCCTCGTCAGTCCTGAAGTCTTCCATGAAACATTCCTACCGTTGGGAGGGTGCTTCCATGACATCAAAGGCAGGATGATCATCCCTTCCTCCGGCCAGAATGAGACTGTAGAGAAAGGAAGGATGAAAGGTCGCCTTGCGGCCGTTCACCGTGATCATTGGTACTCCCCTGAGGAAATTTTTTATCGCATCTTCTATATCCAGCTGCAACTTCTTCGCTGTTTCGGGGGAAGAGATACATCGGCTGATTGCGGACATGTCCATGCCGCTGTTTTCCAGTATTTCCCGAACACGAGTCTTGCTCATGCCGTTCATGCTGCGATAGAAATTCAAACGAAGCAGATCGTTCATGGCGGCATTTTTGGTACAGATCAGGGCCTTGGCCATCAGGCAACTGGTCCCAGATGGATCAGCCAACTTGATATGTGGATTACATTCGCTGGAAACAGGAAATTGTCGAACCTCATAATTCCAAGATCCCGGTGGTGTAGCACGACGCAGTTTGAAGAGTGCCTCCTCGATAAAGCGGCATTGTGGACAATTATGCATATCTACCCACGCCACCATATGCACTGGCGCATCCGGTTTTCCGAACATCAAACGTTCCGGGTCTACCGGAATATCGACCTTTGGAGAGGTGCGATAAATGAACAATGCAACACTCAAGGTATGTTGCATTTCTACAGGGAGGCTTTTCAGAAATTTCGCCAGAGGATGCTGTTCAATATCGTTAGAACTCAACTCGCTGGCGGCCTCTTCGGCAGAGGATTGTTGTCTATTTTCAACTGACTGAGACTTTTCGACCGAACCATCCAATGGAGTATTCATTGCAGGAAATACCAATACGAGGTAGATCACCAGAACCGGACCGAGAATCTTTCCAACTCCCTGGATCATTCTGGCAGGGGCTATCCGACAACCTGGAAGCAGAATAAGGAAGGAGACATAAACGAGCACATAAAAAAGCAGACACAGTAGACAAAGGCCCTCATTCAGGGTGCCGTAAATGAGTAGCAGGGTTGCGGTAACTGCCGCCCCTGCCAATAACAGACATAGACCATGTCCGACAGATTCATTGGCAATGGACTGTCGCCGCAGAAAAACAACCCTGAAAATGAGCGCAATAGCTGCCAATCCCCAAAGTACCCCCCAAGCGGGAACAGGTAATAGCGTATATTTCTGGATCGCCAACGACAGGCTGGAATTCCAAACACGAGCACAATCCATCCAGGGCCCCAACTGACAGAATGCCAAGGTCTCCCCGGCACGCAGACTGATCAGCGCAATCCACTGATATAGGGCAACGATGGTCGCCAGGACAATCGTTACCAATAGAGCCTTGAGACGTTTTCCAGAGATCCTCATGCGATCAAAGCCGATTGATAAAAAAACGGATCATTCTATCAGAATATCCCGGAATAAACATGCACTAAAAGCCCTTTATTTACAATGATGCGCGGCATGTGGCCAGCTCTTTCCTGAATCGTCTGGCCCGATACTCCACCTTGTCGGCAACGTGTATCAACCAAGGTTTTTTTTGGAACGTCTTCTGCTCATATCCACCATGCCCTTCATGATAGGCCAGGTAAAGGTTTTTGGCATCCCATTTCGAAATCCTCAACCGCAAATAGGTCTGTAAACCGTACCAGCCCACAAAATCCACGGCATCTTCAAAATCATCTCTTCGCGCCGTCCAGTGTCCCGTCTTGCGACGATACCAGTCCCAGGTTTCGTCCTTGACCTGGGCGTATCCATAGGCAGACGAGGGCCGAACCGTCGGTATACCGAGAAAATGTTTTCGTGCAGGCCGTGCATGTCCGTCATAACGGGACTCCTGGTGCAGGATCGCCATCTGGACATGAACTGGAACGCCCCATTTTTTATACGATTGCAGGGTATAACGATACCAGCGCGGCTTCTCTCTGAAGATCTGACAGATATTGTCAACATTGGCAGGCGGGGCAGTAGCGCAGCCAGCAATCAACCCTAAAGCAAGACACAATAATGCAAACTTCATCTCGTTATTCTTCAACATAGCGATTGAACACGACATCCAGATCCACTGCGCTTTGTGGATCTTCATGGATGATCACCTCGGCATTCGGAAACAGTTTTGTTACCTCTTCCTCGACATGATCAGCCACGGCATGCGCCTCGACCAGCGGAAGATGATCATCCAGCTCCAGATGAAACTGGATAAATATCATGCCTCCTGAACGGCGGGTTCTCAGATCATGTACCGCCAATACCTTGGGATGTCTGACCGCAGTGTGCAGAATCTTGAACCGTTCATCTTCCGACAACTCGTGATCCAGCAGATGCTGGATCGATTCCCGGGCAATTTCGATCGCTCCGATAAGGATATAACCTGCAATGGCCATGGCTATCAGGGCATCGAACTTCGGCCAACCGAAATGAACCAATACAAGGGCCAGCAGGACACCCAAATTGACCATCAGATCCGTCTTGTAGTGCAGGGCATCCGCCTTGATGGCAGGAGAATCGGTGCGGCGGATGACTGAATACTGAAATGTGACAAGCGCCAGGGTCATGAAAACCGATATGATCACAACCACTATACCATAGCCAATCATCTCCAGCGGCTGAGGATCGAGAAAATGTCGGACCGATTCCAGAAGGAGAAATACAGCTGAGCCAGCTACAAACATGGATTGTCCGAGCCCGGCAATGGCCTCCACCTTCCCCTGTCCAAACCGATATTCGCGGGTCGCAGGCCGCAGAGAAACGCGAACGGCCCAGAGATTGATCAAGGATGCCAGCAGATCAAGGGAAGAATCCACCAGGGTCGCCAACAGGCTGACAGAATCTGTTTTGGCCCAGGCAAAGAGTTTGACGAGAATCAGCAGTATGGCCACACTGACCGATGCGATCGTAACGGCCTTGAGGAGCCTGGCTCGGTCTGCCGACTGGTCCACAATTGTATTCATGGCGTATCATTATGACAAAATAAAGCTCAAATGGAGAATTTTTATGAATGTCGTCGTTATTGGGGCCAACCGGGGCATTGGTCTGGGATTTGTTCGGCACTATCTTGAAACAGGGCATCACGTCTGGGCCAGTTATCGATCCAGTGCCGGTGGGCTTGACAGTCTTCGCAGCGATCATTTGAAGCTCTTTCAGTGGGATGTCTGTGA
>RFGN01000378.1 GCA_003696645.1 Gammaproteobacteria bacterium
TCCAAAGCGTTTCTGTTGACGACTGGCCAGTTCATGTTGGGGATGGGTATCCAGACCTGTATAGATCACCCGCTTGATACCAGCCTGATGTTGCAGCCATTTTGCCAAGTTTTCCGCGTTGTCGCAGTGGGCCTGCATGCGGATATCCAGGGTCTCCAGACCATGCAGGAATATCCAGGCATTGAAGGGACTCATACTGGGCCCGGCCGTTCGCACGAACCCATACACAGACTGGTACAATCCCTCATCTCTGCCGACCACTGCACCGCCAATGACGCGACCATGACCATCAAGGTATTTTGTGGCCGAGTGCACGACAAGGTCTGCTCCCAATGTCAGTGGTGTTTGCAGGGCCGGCGTACAGAAAACATTATCCACTACCAGGATACAACCATGATCATGCGCCAGGCATGACAGCTTTTCAATATCCGCCACCTCCATCATCGGATTGGATGGTGTTTCGATAAAGAACAGGCGCGTTTCCGGCTTCAGTGCACGTTCCCAGGCTGCGAGTTCGGTCAGGTCAACCAGGGTCAGGGTAATACCGAGTCGACCGATTACATCTCTCAAAAGCAGGATGCTGCTGCCAAACAGGCTCTTTGAGGCAATGATATGATCCCCGGCGCGGAGACAGGCCAGGCAGGTAGTCATGATTGCCGCCATACCGGAAGCGGTAGCCACACACCAGTTCCCCTGCTCCAGTGAGGCCAGACGTTGTTCAAAGCATCGCACCGTAGGGTTGGTAAAGCGGGAGTAGAGATTGCCAGGCACCTGCCCGGAAAATCGGGCAGCAGCCTGCTCGGCTGAATCAAAGACAAAGCTTGATGTGGCAAAGATGGGTTCGCAGTGTTCCTGCTCAGGTGTTCGTTGCTGCCCTTCCCGTATGGCACGGGTTCTGAAACGCAAATCTCTCTCGTTCATGTAACGGGCTGTGAAATCAGGTGCCTCTGACGAGAATGGTCATTACGTTGACTATCGATCTCATTGAGATAACGTTCGGTGACTCCCGGGGTAATATAGTTGCCATCAAAGCAGGAGGCATCAAAGCGGGCAATCGGATGACGGCCATCGGTGATGGAATCGATCAGGTCCTGCAGCTCCTGATAGATGACACCATCGGCACCAATCGCCTCGCAGACCTCGTCCTCATCACGACCATGTGCAATCAGCTCACTTGGAGAGGGCATGTCGATTCCGTAGACATTGGCATAACGCACTGGTGGTGCGGCAGAAGCGAAATAGACCTTTCTGGCCCCGGCCTCTCTGGCCATCTGAATAATCTGCTGGGAGGTCGTTCCTCTGACGATGGAGTCATCCACCAGCAGGACATTCTTGCCACGAAATTCAAGTCCGATGGCATTCAGTTTCTGGCGTACAGACTTTTTGCGGATTTTCTGTCCAGGCATGATAAAGGTCCGACCAATGTAGCGGTTTTTTATGAAACCTTCCCGATACTCCTTGCCTAATTCGTTGGCCAGTGAAAGCGCTGAAGTTCGGCTGGTATCGGGAATCGGGATCACGACATCAATGTCATCGTAACGTGCATCACGGGCAATCTTGGCCGCCAGCGCCTTGCCCATCCTCAACCTGGCCTTGTAGACAGAGATTCCATCGATGATCGAATCCGGCCGTGCCAGGTAGACGAATTCGAACAGACAAGGAGACAACTGGGACTGTTCAGCACATAATCTGGTATGGATAGAACCATCTAGCCCAATAAACACTGCCTCTCCCGGGCGAATATCGCGTATCAATCTATAACCCGACGCATCCAGGGCGACACTTTCAGAGGCCACCATGTATTCCTTACCCTGGGCAGTTTCCCGTTCGCCAAAGACAATCGGTCGTATTCCATTCGGATCCCTGAAAGCCAGCATCCCCTGCCCGATAATCATGGCAACCACGGCATAGCCACCCAAACAGCGACGGTGGACAGCCGTCACGGCATCAAATACATCTTCGGGATCCAGTTTGAGTCGGCTGGACTGTTGCAATTCATGCGCCAGCGCATTCAGCAACACCTCGGAATCAGAGTCGGTATTGATATGCCGTCGATCTGACAGAAAAAGCTCCTTCTTGACTTCAGCTGCATTGACCAGATTGCCATTATGAGCCAACGCAATCCCGTACGGAGAATTGACATAAAAGGGTTGCGCCAGAGAGGAACGGGAGCTGCCTGCGGTTGGATAGCGGACATGCCCGATGCCTGTATTCCCTGACAGTTCCTGCATGTGGACAGTCTTGAATACATCGCGAACCAACCCATTGCCACGGCGGATATGCAGTTGCAGTTGATCACAGGTGGCTATCCCGGCGCTATCCTGCCCCCGGTGCTGCAGAACCGTCAGTGCATCATAGATGGCCTGGTTGACCGGTTCCTTGCCTACAATGCCTACAACACCACACATGTTTCAACGACTCCTTTCATGCAACATATTATCCACCCATTGTTTACCGCTTTCAAACTGGGAAGGCAGATCCATCTCCATGACCCACCCCGGTACCTGGGAAAAATAGTAGACCAGCATCGAACTTTGCCATTGGCTGCTCTGCTTCAGGGAAGGAAGGAGAGTATTGACCATCCATACCAGCAGGACCATCATCACGATGCCACGCAGCAAGCCGAACATCGCTCCCATGGAAACATCTGCGCCTCGCAGTGCTGACCTGCGAACAAGCTTTGACAGGACATACGTCACCACACTCAACAGAAAGAACGCCCCGATAAAGATGAGCAAAAACGCCAGGATCAGACCCACTTCTCCAGCAGGCAACATGTCACCCAGCATCTTCTGGACCTGTGGGGCATACAGGATTGACACCGTCGCAGCCGTCACCCAGACCACCACAGAAAAAAATTCCTTGATGAAACCGCGATAGGCCCCGAGCAGGATAGACAGTACGATCAATAACAGGATGATCAGATCTACAGCAATACCTTTCAAATCGACCTCGCCACTTTCTACCCCAAGGGTACTAGAAAAGCCCGTATTTTAAACTGGTCAGCAATTCTGCTGACCTTTTTTTCTGCCAGCATCCGATCCACTTCCGGTCCGACGCGTACCCTGAAATAGTAATGCTTCTGTGTCGGCACCTTCTCGATATATGCCGCATACCCCCGTTTCATCAATTGTTTTCGCAACGTGTCAGCGCGGCGAATATCGGCAAAACTGCCCACTTGCAGGACCCATGCGACCGGATCACTGACCTTTGGCATCCGCTGAGGCGACGATGGCAGAGAAAAGTTGTCCAGTCCGACGATTTTGACAAACTCTATCTCTTTCAGGATCTCCATATCTGTCAAGGCCTGGGCCTGGCGCTTGAAAGCTGATGGCTTCGGGGCAGGTGCAGGTTGGACCGCAATCCTGAAGGGCTTGGGAGGCCTGGGGATGATGGTGTTCATCTTCAAGATATCGGGTTCCTGTGTCAGATATAACGCGGTCAATGTCCCCAACCCGACAAGACAGACAACAAACAGGGCCAACTTCAGACGGCGAATAAGCCCCGACTGGCGCACCCATGGCATTTTAGTATAATCGATGTAATGAGGGGCCATATTTGACTTCTGCCACAGTATAGAAGGATCCAAAAACCACAACCCTGTCACATGGGGCCGCTTCGCTGACGGCGCTCTGATAGGCCTCGAAAATGCTGCCGAAACACTGCCAATGGCAGTGCTGTGCTTCAAGTGCCTCACAGATATCCTCGCATGATGTCGCCCTATCTGATCGGACCGTACTGATGAACCATTTATCCACAACCTCTGCCATCAGCGCGATCATGGCACGATAATCCTTGTCAGACAAGACCGAAAATACCGCCAGAGTCCGACGTTCCTCCAGTTTTTTTATTTTTTCAAGCAGACTTGCAACGGCCTGGACATTATGCGCCACATCCAGTATCACCTCCGGGGAATGTGCGGTCCTCTCAAATCGTCCGGCGGGCAGTGCCTGGTCTATATCCTGAAGGGACCATACTTCTGCCGGCATACTCAGCGGCAGGACCTGATTCATCAAGACAACCGACATCAGCGCTGTCGACAGATTTTGCCGTTGATGACGTGGAAACTGTTCGGGCAATGCCAGGCCGAACCGGTAGTCCGGATTTGAACATCGCCATTCCCACCCCCCATCCGGGCGAGGAGCGAGTGCAAAATCCTGATCTTGGGTATACAGTCGGACACCCATCGAACGCGCCGCCTCCACAACAGACTCCGGAGGAAACGGATCTCCACATACAGCCCGCTGACTTGGTCGAAAAATACCTGCCTTTTCTGTACCGATCCTCTCACGATCCTGACCCAGCCAATCCTGATGATCCAGATCCACGGTAGTCACTACAGCAAGGTCAGCATCGAGGATATTGACTGCATCCAATCGCCCTCCCAACCCCACTTCAAACAGACCAATATCTACATCATTCTTTCCAAACAGCCATAACGCAGCAAGCATGGAAAATTCAAAATAGGTCAGAGACACTCCTTCCCTGGCCTGTTCAACGGCTTCAAAGGCCAAACATAGCTGGTCGTCATTGACGGCCTTGCCATTGAAACAGATCCGCTCGTTGTATCTGAAAAGATGAGGAGAGGTAAAGCTGCCGGTCCGGTAGCCCTGATGGCGGTAGATCCTGGCCATCATCGACAAGGTAGAGCCCTTCCCGTTAGTTCCGGCGATGATGATGACTGGAAAAGAAGGTTTGCTGCCAGACAACAGCCGCTCACTGACAGAGCGAACCCTTTCCAGACCCAGGTCTATGGCATCCGGATGCAGGGATTGCTGCCAGTGCAACCATTGCTGGAGCGTATCAAAGCGGCTCAATGATCTTCTTGATGAAGAGGATCGGTCGATTCCTTGGTTGGCAACATAAGACGCAGGATGGAAGCGATCCTGCTGCGCAGATCCTTCCGTTCAACCACCTGATCTATGGCACCATGTTCCAGCAGAAACTCACTGCGTTGAAACCCTTCAGGCAATACCTGCTTGACCGTTTGTTCGATCACCCTGGGACCAGCGAAACCGATCAGAGCATTCGGCTCTGCCAGATGAATGTCCCCCAACATGGCATGGCTGGCCGAGACACCCCCCATTGTGGGATCAGTCAGGACCACAATGTAAGGAAGGCCTTTCTGATGCATCTTTGCCAGTACGGCGCTGGTTTTTGACATCTGCATGAGTGAAAAAAGCGATTCCTGCATCCTGGCTCCGCCACTTGCGGTAAAACAGACCAGTGAGAGACCCTGTTCCATGGCCGCCTGCGCCGCTCGAACAAATTTCTCACCCACTACAGACCCCATGGATCCTCCCATATAACCAAATTCGAAGGCTGCGGCGACGACCGGAACCCCCTCGACGCTTCCCCGCATGACAACCAGGGCATCCTTTTCTCCGGTCTTCTTTTGTGCCTGTGTGATCCGATCACGATATTTTTTGCTATCGCGAAATCTCAGTGGATCGGCAGGCCTCAGGTTAGGGGCAATCTCGACGCGATCTTCCGCATCAAGAAACATATCCAGCCTCTGGCGGGCACCAATTCGCATGTGAAAATTGCATTTCGGACAAACAGAGAGGTTTCTCTGCAGTTCGGCACTATACAATACAGCCTGGCAATGGTTGCATTTTGTCCAGACCCCCTCGGGAATGGATTTTTTACCGGAATCCTTGACCCGGATCCGTTTGGAAGGAAGAAGATTTTTAAACCAGCTCATTCGGATATTATAGCTTCATGCTTGGGCAGACTCGACTGTTTCATCGAGTCCTCGACGGATCTCCCGTAAACAACTGGCCACCCGTTCCTGTAAAACAGATTGTGAACCATATTGTGCGATCAGGTTGACGAGTGCACTGCCCACCACCACGGCATCAGCGACCTTCCCAATCATGGCAGCCGTGCCAGCATCACGAATACCAAAGCCGACACCGACAGGTATATCGGTATACTGCTTCAGCCTGCCAACGCTTGCCTCGATCTCTGATATATCAAGCTGCGCCCTTGCTCCCGTGACCCCTTTCAGGGAAACATAATAGACAAATCCTTCGGCGACCCTGCAGATCATCTGCATCCGCTTATTTGTAGTAGTCGGAGCGACCAGAAAGATGGGAGCAATCTTGACGCGTTTCATCTCCTTGATCAGTGGATCAGCCTCTTCCGGAGGCATATCAACGGTCAACAGGCCGTCAACTCCCGCAGAAGATGCAGCCTCAACAAAATCTTGATATCCCATTGCCTCGATTGGATTCAGATACCCCATCAGAATGACAGGTGTCGTCGTATCCACCTTGCGGAATCGTCTGACCACATCCAGCACCCCAACGAGTGTGGTGCCTGAGGCCAACGCTCGTTCACATGCCTTTTGAATCACTGGTCCATCGGCCATCGGGTCCGAAAAGGGTACCCCCAGCTCAATCAGATCAGCACCATTTTCCACAAGAGTATGCATCAGCCTTTCAGTTGTGATCAGATCCGGATCGCCTGCAGTAAGATAGGGCACCAACCCCTTGCGCCCTTTTTGTGCCAATTCGGTAAAACGTCGTGCAATACGATTCAAATCTCAATCCCCTCTACAGCCGCAACAGTGTGAACATCCTTGTCTCCCCGTCCAGACAGATTGACGATCATCTGTTCGGATGATCGCATCGTCGGAGCCAATTTCATCGCATAGGCCAGGGCATGACTGGATTCCAGTGCCGGCATGATCCCCTCTGTCCGGGTCAATGTATGAAAGGCCTGCAAGGCCTCCTGATCTGTAACTGCATCGTATTTTACCCGGCCGATATCCTTGAGCCAGGCATGTTCAGGCCCGACACCGGGATAATCCAGCCCGGCAGAGATCGAATGGGTATGGATGATCTGCCCATCATCATCCTCCATCAGATAGGTACGGTTACCATGCAATATACCAGGTCTGCCGGCGCAAAGCGGTGCAGCATGCCGCCCGCTCTCCAGCCCCTCACCTGCTGCCTCAACCCCATATATCTTTACGGATTCATCATCCAGAAAGGGATGAAAGAGTCCGATTGCATTCGACCCTCCACCAACACAGGCCACCAATGCATCCGGCAGGCGTCCAGTTTTTTCAAGAATCTGTTCCCGGGCCTCCCGGCCAATGACAGCTTGAAAGTCACGTACCATCATCGGATAGGGGTGTGGACCCGCCACTGTGCCAATCACATAAAACGTTGTATCCACATGTGTAACCCAGTCTCGCATGGCCTCATTGAGAGCATCCTTGAGTGTCCTGGATCCGGATTCGACTGCCACCACTTCAGCCCCCAGCAATCGCATGCGAAACACGTTCAGTTTCTGTCGTTCCACATCTTCGGCCCCCATGTAGACCACGCACTCCAGTCCAAGCCGGGCTGCGACTGTGGCAGTGGCAACGCCATGCTGACCAGCTCCGGTCTCGGCAATGATGCGGGTCTTGCCAAGATGCCTGGCCAGCAAGATCTGACCGATGGTATTGTTTATCTTGTGGGCCCCGGTATGATTCAGGTCTTCCCGCTTCAGATAGATACGGGCACCCCCCAAGTTATCAGACAGTCTTTTGGCATGATACAGAGGAGTCGGTCGACCAACATACTGCGAGAGGTCATGCTGAAAGGTTTCCTGAAACTCGGGATCCTGAAAAGAAGAGGCATACTGCTCGGTCAGCTCCTCAAGAGCCGCCATCAGCGTTTCCGAGGCAAATACCCCACCATATTCACCAAAATGCCCAGATTCATCCGGCAGGGATCGATAGGAGGCCACAGTCATGATAGCTATTGTTGTCAGTTCAAAGGCGCCAGTTTATAGCCATCTTTTCAGACTGGCAACCAAATCCTCAGGTCTGTCATGCTGTATCAGAACTCTTTTTGAGCGCCCTGTTTCACCTGAGATCAGTTCAATATCACGTTTGCGAATCTTCAACTGTTTGGCCAGCCACTTGTTCAGATATTGATTGGCCTTTCCGTCTACCGGTGGCGCCATGATCTGCACCTTCAAGCGATCATTATAAATCCCACAGATGCGATCGCAAGAAGCCTTGGGCTGGATATGCAGATCGACTATGAGACCCGTGTCACGGATATGGTACCAGGATGAAGTCATACGGTTTTCATTGAACCACGTGGTTAATCGGTGAAATCACCAGTATTTTGGCCAGGTGTATAAGAACAAGGGCCACCACAGGAGAAAAATCCATTCCTGCAATGGGTGGAACCAGGGATCGTATCCTGGACAGAACTGGCATGTTAAGCTGCCTGACCAGGTGAATGACTTCATGTGGTTGACCGGGCACCAGCCAGCTGACAATCACCTCAACCAGGATTGTAACGATATAGATATCCAGAATCAGAACCATCATGTCTGTCAAGGCAAGTACAGACAGGGACATGAATGAGAGGCTCTGCCCCACCGCTGTAAAGATGAGGGTCAATTGTACAATCTTCAACAGATACACAAGCACCAGGGAAGCAAGGTCAATGCCCCACAGCCCCGGGACCACTTTTCGCAGAGGTCTGACCACCGGTTGCGTCACACGAACCAGAAACTGTGAAAGGCTGTTATAAAAGTCCGCATGAACCCACTGCAAAAGAAAGCGCAACATGACAAAAAGACAGTAGAGTCCGAATATGGCATTGATCAGGAAAACTGCCGATTCCTGAAAATAGGGATTCTGCACCGAAACTACCCTTTCATCGTTTCACTGATTTCACGAGATCTTCTGCAAGCTGCCAGCAGGGCCTTTTCAAGCAATCCAGACAGATCTTCCTCCTCAAGGACTTCAATGGCCTTTTCAGTGGTCCCCCCGGGAGAAGTAACCCTTTTTCTCAGATCTTCAAGAGAATGATTGTCCTCCATTGCCATCTTGGCAGCACCATAGGCCGTCTGCAAGACAAGCAATCTGGCCTGCTCTGACGACAGACCCATGGTCTCGGCATGTTGCTGCAATTTTTCCATGATGTAGAAAAAATAGGCAGGGCCACTCCCTGAAACGGCCGTGACGATATCCATGTCGGTTTCCTTCTGCAGCCAGATCGCCAACCCTACCGATCGCATGATGGACTCGGCCTGCTCTCTCTGATGGCCTGTCACGAATGGATTGGCATACAGGGCAGCGGCCCCTGCACCAACCAGAGACGGGGTATTGGGCATGACCCGCACAACAGCCAGTTCCTCTCGCCCTGCCCACCTGCAGATATCCTCTATGCAAATTCCTGCAGCAATACTGATCAGAAGAGACGTGGATTTGCCGACAAGACAGCCCCTGATGTTACCAAGAACCTCCCTGACATGATTGGGTTTTACGGCAAGAACAAGCGTAGTGGCATGACTCACAAGGTCATCCAGTGATCGGGCTACCTGTATACCATAGCTGGACTTTGCGGACTCTGTTTTCTGGGTATCGGTGTCAAATACCCAAATAGATGTGGCCGGAAAACCACTTCTGGCCAGCCCTCCAATCAGACTGGTAGCCATATTGCCACAACCAATAAATCCTGTCGTCTCGGTCATACCCTCTCCTTCTGAAAACAATCCTTCTCAACGCTCCTGTTTTCGGGTCTTTGCCCAAACAGGGCAGTCCCGACCCTGACCATCGTCGATCCATGGGCAATGGCCCGTTCAAAGTCCTGTGACATGCCCATGGATAATGTATCCAGATGGGTATTTTCATCTCTGATTCGATGAAAGAGTGTCTGCATGGCAAGAAACTGTTTTTCAAGGTCCGAAGCAGAGTGCACATGGAGTGAGGAAGAAGGAATAGCCATCAAGCCTCGGAGCCGAAGATTCTGACATGCCCTGACACAGTCATACAATTCCTTAAAATCCTCGGGCAGGACCCCGGATTTTGACTCTTCCCTGCTGATATTGATCTGAATACACACATTCAGGTGCTTTCCCAGTTCCTGACAATGACGATCGAGCCTCTGCGCAATCCGACACCGGTCAATACTTTGCACCCATTGAAAATTTTCGGCTACGGCACGCGTCTTGTTGGACTGCAGTGGACCAATAAAATGCCAGATGATATCTTTCGGGAGGGAGGCCTGTTTTGCAACAGCTTCCTGAAGGTAATTTTCGGCAAAGTCCCGTTGCCCCTTCTGATAAAGCCTATCAATCTTTCTGACTGACTGCGTCTTGCTGACAGCCACAAGTCTCGCAGGTTTGGGCAAACCCGCCTTTGATGACGCGAGCATGACCCTTCGTCTGATCAGTTCAATCTGTTCCAACACCGACCCTATCTCATTTAGATGCTTTCGACTATGATAACAGCTTGACAAGATTGTAGTGAATCTCACACCATCTAAATTATTGCAAAGGAGTCTTCATGGATATCGGTGAACTTTTAGCCTTCTCTGTCAAAAACGGTGCCTCGGATCTTCACATTACCGCTGGAGAACCCCCCATCATTCGCGTTGATGGCTCGGTCAGGAGAATGAATCTCCCGGCTCTGGATACGACAACGGTACATGACCTTCTGTATGACATCATGAATGACAAGCAACGCAAGGATTTTGACGAGTTCATGGATGTCGACTTCTCCTTTGAAATCCCTGGGCTGGCTCGCTTTCGTGTCAATGCATTTGTCCAGAAACGTGGAGTTGGAGGTGTATTCAGAACCATCCCATCCGAGATCCTGACAGTCGAGGACCTTGGTCTTCCAAGCATTTTCAAGGATATCTGCCAGGCCCCACATGGAATTATTCTGGTGACAGGCCCCACCGGTTCAGGAAAGTCCACCACGCTTGCGGCCATGATCGATTATCTGAACAAGAACGAACATCATCATATTCTCACCATCGAAGACCCGATTGAATTCGTTCATGAAGGCAAAAAGAGCCTGATCAACCAGCGTGAAATCCATCAACACACCCTGGGGTTCAGCGAGGCGCTGAGGGCAGCACTGCGAGAAGACCCGGATATCATTCTCGTCGGTGAAATGCGAGACCTTGAAACCATAAAACTGGCCCTGAGTGCGGCTGAAACCGGTCATCTGGTCTTTTCTACCCTGCATACCAACTCCGCTGCCAAGACCATCGATAGAATTGTGGATGTTTTTCCTGCAGCGGAAAAAGACATGATCCGGGCCATGTTGTCCGAATCCCTGCGTTCCGTCATTACCCAGACACTGTTGAAAAAGAAGACTGGAGGCCGTGTCGCGGCACATGAAATCATGATTGGAACCCCCGCAATCAAGAATCTGATCCGTGAGAACAAGATCGCTCAGATGTATTCAGCCATTCAGACCGGAAGATCCGAAGGGATGCAGACCATGGAGCAGGCTCTGAGAAACCTGGTTGACAAGAATATCGTCAGCCAGAATGAGGCCGCAAAGCATTCCACCCAGAAGTTGTTCTAGGGCCTATCACGCAGGCTGATGATGGGCCAGCCCTGCTCCCTGGCATGGTTGGCCAATGATTCATCCGGATCCACAGCTACTGGATGATCCACCTTGGATAACAGGGGAAGGTCGTTATGCGAGTCTGAATAGAAATGGCTTTTTTCCACAGTCAGGTCATTCTGCTGCAACCATTGTTCCAATCTCTTCACCTTCCCTGACTGGAAACAGGGAACGCCTACACAGCGACCGGTATACTGCCCATTTTGCAGTTCCGGTTCCGTGGCAAGAAGCTCGTCAACTCCGAAAAGTTCGGCTATCGGTTCGGTAATAAAACGGTTTGTGGCGGTAATAATGAGGCATGTATGCCCTTTCTGGCGATGCCTTTCAACCAACGCCATCGCTTGTGACAACACGATGGGACGAATCTTTTCGTCGATGAATCGTTCGCGAAATTCCAAAAGTTCCTGCCTGTCATGCTTGGCCAGTGGATCAAGCTGAAATGCAATGAAGGCATTGATATCGAGGGTGCCCGCGAGGTAATCCTGATAATAGCGCTCATTTTCGGCTCGATGCATCGTCGCATCCACCAGGCCATTCTCGATCATGAACTCCCCCCACAGATAATCGCTGTCTCCCGCGAGCAGGGTATTGTCCAGATCAAACAGGGAAATTTCTGTTGTTTTTCTCTCTTTCATGCCTTGAGCTATTGTCCTCGAGTCAGGATATGGGCAAAATAAAATAATACATTAAAAAAATCGAAGATGATCGATAACCAAGGCTACCGTAAAAACGTGGGCATTATCCTGGCCAATCATCAGGGTCTGCTGTTTCTCGCCCGCAGGATCGGCCACTCCTCATGGCAATTTCCCCAGGGGGGCTTCAAGCCCAATGAAACCGCAGAACAGGCCATGTTTCGTGAGCTGGAAGAAGAAACCGGTTTAATGCCCGAGCATGTCCGCATCCTTGGCAGAACACAGGAATGGCTTCGTTACCGTCTCCCCAAGCAATATATTCGGCATCATCAGAAACCCGTGTGTATTGGACAAAAACAGATCTGGTTCATGCTGTCCCTGGAAGCGGACGAACAACATGTCGACTTCAACAAGACAGACAAACCCGAGTTTGATGACTGGCGATGGGTCCCTTACTGGAGGCCTGTCGAAGAGGTCATCTCATTCAAGCGCAAGGTCTATTCTCAGGCTCTGAAGGAACTTGAACCTCTCTGCCCTTCTGTAGCTGTCAAACATAATTACTGAAATAGAATCATATCCAGCCGACTGAAAGTGGATGGATACGCCTATCCTGCATCAGTCGTACGACGTTCTCTCAGTCGGATATTCAACTCGCGCAGCTGCCGGTCTCCCACATCCGAGGGGGCCTGTGTCAACGGACAATGGGCAGTTTGGGTCTTGGGAAAGGCGATCACATCGCGAATGGATTCTGATCCCGTCAGCAACATGACCAAACGGTCAAGACCAAAGGCCAGGCCGCCATGGGGTGGACATCCGTATTTGAGTGCCTCGAGCAAGAATCCGAATTTTTCTTTGGCTTCCTCGGCATCGATGCCGAGCAGTTCCAGAATGCCCAGTTGGAACTGTTCATCATGGATACGAATAGAGCCTCCACCGACCTCGGACCCATTGATCACCAGATCGTATGCCCGAGACAGGGCTTCACCGGGGGCCGCCTTGATTTTCTCAATATCCTGCTGATAGGGCGCAGTAAACGGATGATGCAACGGTGTCCAGCGATTTTCGTTTTCATCCCATTCAAACATCGGAAAATCGACCACCCAGACAGGCTCCCAACCCTGCCTGACAAGCCCCAGGTCATGTCCCAGCCTGACGCGAAGTGCACCCAGCGATTCATTGACGATACGCGCCTTGTCGGCACCAAAGAAGATCAAATCCCCTGCTTCGGCTGCAGTTCTTTCCAAGATGGTCTCAATGGCTCCATCCGGAAGGAATTTGAGGATGGGAGACTGCAGTCCTTCCCGTCCCTGATCCACGGCATTGACCTTGATGTAGGCCAGCCCCTTGGCACCATAGATACCGACAAATCGGGTGTAATCGTCGATCTCCTTCCGGGTCAGTGAGCCACCCTTTGGTACACGCAAGGCAGCAACCCGCCCTGCGGGATCGTTGGCCGGCCCGGAAAAAACCTTGAATTCAACATCAACCAGACAATCCCCTATACTGACCAGCTCGAGAGGAATCCGCAGATCGGGATGATCCGAACCATATTTTTCCATGGCTTCACGATAGGAAAGGCGTGCAAAGGGTATGTGCAGCGGCTCATTGAGAACAGTTGCAAACAGACTGCGCATCATCCCTTCAACGAGATTCATCATGTCCTGTTCTTCAATGAACGATGCCTCGATATCAAGCTGGGTAAATTCGGGCTGGCGGTCTGCTCTCAGATCCTCGTCCCGAAAACATCGTGCCACCTGATAATAACGATCTATCCCCGAGATCATCAGCAATTGCTTGAAAAGTTGTGGGGATTGAGGCAGGGCAAAAAACTGTCCGCGGTGCGTCCTACTGGGAACCAGATAGTCTCTGGCACCTTCCGGAGTGGATTTGGTCAGAACAGGGGTTTCCACATCGAGAAAACCCTCCTCGTCAAGATAATTCCGTAAAGTGCGGATGATTTCAGTGCGCAATCTGAGTCGACGCAACATTTCCGGTCTCCTGATATCGATATATCGATATCGGAGTCGTACGTCCTCGTTGGTATCTGTACCATCTTCGAGAACAAAGGGGGGTGTTTCGGATCGATTAAGGATCTCGAGAGATTTGGCTTCGATCTCGATCTTCCCGGTTTTCAGATCAGGATTGACTGTACCCTCTGGCCGGACACGAACATTCCCGCGTATCTTCAGAACAAACTCATTTCTGACCTGCTCGGCCAATGCAAATATCTCGATCAGATCCGGATTGAAAACTGTCTGGACCAGGCCTTCCCGGTCACGAAGATCGACAAAAATAACACCGCCATGATCTCGGCGGCGGTGAACCCAACCGGTTACGGTGACCTCCTGGCCAACCAGATTTTCATCGACATTTCCGCAATAGTGGGTTCTCAGCATGTTAGTAGGTTTCCTGTATTAGTCCTGTTTTGTCGAGGTATGAACCTGTTGTGTCGCTTTTTTTTCGTTTGAAATGGCCTCGTCCTTCCCTTTTTTCTTTACAGCCTGTTCCGCATCCTTGCCAGATCCTGAACCGCTGTTCTTGAAATCTGTTTCATACCATCCGGTACCTTTTAACCGGAAGGCTGCAGCAGTCACCTGCTTGACCATGGTCTGCTCATTGCATTCTGGACAGACCGGATCCGGATCACTGATTTTTCTGATCATGTCCTTTTGATGTCCACAGGCTGGGCATTTGTACTCATAGATTGGCATTGATTTGACTAACCTCCAAGTATGACGAACAAAAAAATTACCCTAAAAAAGCGCAAAATTATATCATGAGACTTTTTTGCCCGTCATGCCATTTTAGAAATATTCACTCCTGATGTCCGAAGCCACGAATAACAAGAAAACGGTCCTGATAACTGGTTGTTCTTCAGGAATAGGTCACTGTACCGCAATGGGCCTTGCCAAACGTGGCTACCAGGTGATTGCAACGGTCCGAAATATACAGGACAAAGATCGCTTGAATCATCCCAACATCCAGACACAACTCATGGATCTGCAGGACAGCAGCTCCATCCAAAAAGGACTTGATGCCATCCTGCAAAATGGTCCAGGACATATTGATGTCCTGTTCAATAATGCCGGCTTCGGTCAACCTGGGGCCCTCGCCGATATCCCACGTGAAGCGATGAGGCAACAGTTCGAAACGAACGTATTCGGCACATTGGAACTGACCCAGGCTGTCCTACGGAGAATGCATCAACAGGGCCAGGGAAGAATCCTTTTCAACAGTTCTGTACTGGGTTTTGTCAGCCTGCCTTACCGGGGAGCCTACAATGCCAGCAAACATGCCCTGGAGGCCCTGGCAGATACCCTCAGACTGGAATTTCATGATTCCGGCATCTATGTCAGCCTGATTGAACCAGGACCAATTCGTAGTCATTTCAGGAAGACTGCCCTGCGTGCATTCATGCAAAATATAGACGTGGAAAACAGCCTTTTCAGAAATCATTACAAGAAGGTTCTCTGTCGTTTGCAAACAGAGGATCAGCATGGGAAATTCACACTCCCTCCTGAAGCGGTTCTCAAACGTGTCATTCATGCAATTGAATCACCCAGACCAAAAATACGTTATTATGTGACGTTACCGACCTATATGTTTGCGATCTGTAAACGGCTGTTGCCCCTTTTCCTGCAGGATTCGCTGCTGCGTCTGGTAGAAAAATACGAGAACCAAAAACCTTGAAGGATATTATGACTGATCGATCTCTAAACAGCTTCAATACCCGCAAGAACCTGAGCATCTCAGGCAAAAGCTTCAGCTATTTCTCTCTTCCCGTGCTGGCGGAAACACTGAATGTGGACTTGAGAAAACTGCCCTTTTCCCTCAAGATCCTGCTCGAAAATCTGTTACGCCACGAGGATGGTGATCTTGTCAACGCCGATACCATTCGCACCCTGGCAAACTGGACACCGGATGCCGATCCTCAGGAAATCTTCTTCATGCCTGCACGAGTTCTGATGCAGGACTTTACCGGTGTGCCAGCCGTCGTGGATCTGGCCGCCATGCGTGATGCCATGCAATCGCTGGGCGGTAACCCGGACAGAATCAACCCACTTGCTCCTGCCGAACTGGTCATTGACCATTCCGTACAGGTCGATGCCTTTGGCGACAACCAGGCCTTTTCAACAAATACCGAAAGGGAGTATCAACGTAACCACGAACGATACCGATTTCTGAAATGGGGGCAAAATGCCTTCAATAACCTTACCATTGTCCCTCCGGATACTGGTATCGTGCATCAGATCAATCTTGAATATCTTGCAAGAACAATTTTTTGCGACCAGGAAAACCTCCTCTACCCTGACACGGTTGTTGGCACGGATTCGCATACCACCATGATCAATGGACTGGGGGTTCTCGGCTGGGGTGTTGGAGGAATCGAGGCCGAGGCGGCCATGCTTGGCCAGCCCATTTCAATGCTTGTCCCTGCCGTTGTGGGTTTTGAACTGACAGGTACTCTTCAGGAAGGCGTCACGGCAACCGATCTGGTTCTGCAGATTGTTGAAACACTACGAAATCACGGTGTTGTAGGAAAATTTGTGGAATTTCATGGCTCGGGACTCGATTGCCTGACCCTTGCAGACCGTGCCACCATTGCCAACATGGCACCGGAATATGGTGCGACCTGTGGTCTGTTTCCGATTGATGACAAGACCATTGAATTTCTCACACTCACGGGACGTTCAGATTCAAACATTGCACAGGTCATTGAATATACTCGTGTCCAGGGCATGTTTCGTGACGAACAATCCAGTCCGCCGGTATTCAGCGAATCCCTCACCCTGAATCTTGACACCGTCGAACCGAGTATTGCCGGGCCAAAACGACCCCAGGACCGTATTCCCCTGAAAGACAGCAAGGCGGCATTCAACAGAGATCTTAAAGGCTACCCTGCCTCTACACAAGACCATGTGCAACTTGGCGACAGTGGAGAAAATCTGGAAGATGGGGCAGTGGTGATTGCTGCCATCACCTCTTGTACCAATACTTCTAATCCATCCGTCATGTTGGCGGCAGGCCTTGTTGCGAAAAAAGCCCGTGAAAGGGGTCTGCATGTCAAGCCCTGGGTCAAGACCTCTCTCGCCCCGGGGAGTCAGGTCGTATCTACTTATCTGGAGCGCGCAAACCTTACTGCACCTCTGAATGCCCTGGGATTCAATACTGTAGGGTATGGCTGTACCACCTGCATCGGTAATTCCGGCCCCCTGCCAGAAGAGGTTTCCAGGGCCATCAAGACTGGCAACCTGAACGTTTGCTCAGTTCTCTCCGGCAACCGCAATTTCGAAGGTCGTGTGCATGCCGAAGTACGAATGAATTACCTAGCAAGCCCCCCTCTGGTGGTCGCCTATGCCCTGGCAGGAACCATGAATATCAACCTGCTCACCGACATGATTGGACAGGACCAACAGGGGCAACCTGTTACCTTGAAAGACATCTGGCCAACCCATGAAGAGATCCAGCAAGCACTCTCGCAAACCCTGACACAGCAACAGTTCATCGATACCTATTCTCATGTTCTGGATGGAGACAGGCACTGGCAACAACTGGAAGCCCCGGAAGGACAACTGTTCGAGTGGGATGAAACTTCTACCTATATTCAGAAGCCTCCTTTTTTCTCTGATCTGGGATCCAGCGATCAGGGTCAACCTGATATCGAAGGAGCAAGAGTACTGGTCATGTTGGGAGACTCTGTCACCACGGACCACATCTCCCCTGCTGGTGCCATCAAGCCGGATTCTCCTGCAGGACTGTATCTGCAGTCAAAAGGGATTGCCATCGAGGATTTCAATTCCTATGGTGCAAGACGGGGCAATCATGAAGTCATGATGCGCGGGACCTTTGCCAATATCCGCCTGAAAAATCTGCTCCTGGATGGTGTCGAGGGAGGAATGACAGAATACCTGCCTACCGGAGAGCAGATGTCGATTTATGAGGCCTCCATGAAATATCGTAAAGCTTCCATACCGCAGATTATTCTCGCCGGAAAAGAATATGGAACCGGTTCATCCCGGGATTGGGCAGCCAAGGGGCCAAGGCTTTTGGGGGTCAGGGCTGTCATTGCCGAAAGTTTTGAGAGAATCCACCGTACCAATCTGGTTGGAATGGGCATTCTCCCACTACAGTTCATGCCAGGGGAATCCGCCCAGTCCCTGGGTCTGGACGGAAGGGAACAGTATTCCATCCGGGGCCTTTCCGGGCTGTCCCCCATGCAGAACATCGAGGTGGAGACTGTCAATAGTCGGGGAGAAACACTGACCTTTGAAACCCGCATCAGAATCGATACCTCAAACGAGTTGATCTATTTCCATAACGGAGGCATTCTCCAGACCGTACTGAAACAGGCCCTCTGATTACACATGACAACTAATCATGCCTTGCATTTCTGCAGTGCATGACGAATCTGTCCTCCAGGAAGACAAGAGAGGTTAAACTCAGGCAAAGAAGATTGATCGATGAAAAGGTCAAGGTCAGTCAGATCAGGCCTTTCGGCAAGCTGAAGATCGAGGGCTTTCGGATTTGCACAGCGGCGGGTGATAGTGTACTGGAACGATCAGGGGAATCAGTCAAGCAACACAGAACCCGCTGAAATCAGATTCCAGAGCGAGTCACACTGCCATGAGCTTTATCAATGATGTGATCAGTACCGAATGATGGCTGAACCCCAGGTGAAGCCTCCACCAAATGCCTCCAGTAACAGGGTATCCCCCTTCTTGATGGCTCCCTCGGAAACAGCAGCGTGCAGTGCCAAGGGTACCGATGCAGCAGAGGTATTACCATGTTGGTCTACGGTGGTCACGACACGATCCAGTGGCATATTCAACTTTTTGGCGGTAGCATTGATGATACGGATATTGGCCTGATGAGGAACTAGCCAGTCAATATCCGATTTGTCCAGGTTGGCTGCCTCCAGTGTCTCGTCAACGATCCGGCCCAGCGTCATGACAGCCATCCTGAATACCTCATTCCCTTTCATCTGGATGTACATGTTGGCATCCTGTCCACTCTTGATCTTGTGTCGCCCCGAGGCAATCCCATCGGGAACTGTCAGAAGGTCATCATATTGCCCGTCTGCGTGCAAATGGGTAGACAAAATACCGGGACTTTCACTGGCACTGAGAACAACGGCACCTGCTCCATCTCCAAACAATACACAGGTCGAGCGATCGGACCAGTCGATGATTCGGGACAGGGTCTCGGCCCCCACCACCAGCGCATGCCGGGCAGAACCTGTTTTGATAAACTTGTCGGCGATCGACAAGGCATAGACAAAACCGGAACATACAGCCTGAACGTCAAACGCAGCGGGACCATGTATATCCAGTCTTTTCTGCAGAAGACAGGCTGTACTGGGAAATACCCTGTCAGGAGTAGTGGTCGCAACAATCACCAGATCAATGTCGCCTGTTGCCAGACCTGATCGCTCAATAGCTTCCCGCGCGGCCTGTTCGGCCAGGTCCACAGTAAATTCGTCATCCGCCGCAATATGTCTTTTCCTTATACCGGTACGTTCAAAGATCCACTGGTCAGTTGTGTCAACCATCTTTTCAAGATCCGCATTCGTAAGAATTTTTTCGGGAAGATAGGCACCAGTGCCGGCGATGGAAGAATACTGTGTCATGAAACGGATCCCTGATTCAGTGTTGATTGACGAAGGGTTTCCTGAACATGTTGCTGAATTCTGTTCGGGAGATCCATCCTGGCTTCATTGTAGGCCTCTCTGATGGCATTCGCAAAGGCATAGCGATCTGCACCGCCATGACTCTTGATAACAATGCCTCGTAGCCCCACCAGACTGGCTCCGTTATATTCACGGGGATCCATTCGACGGCGAAGCGCCTTAAGCACTCCCAGTGCACAAAGACCAGCAAAGCGAGTAAACAGGTTTCGGTTGAATTCGAGCTTCATGAAATGGGCAATCATCTTGGCAACCCCTTCGCTGGTTTTCAAAGCCACATTACCGACAAAACCATCGCATACAGCGACATCCACCTTGCCCTCATAGACATCATTGCCCTCAATATAACCCACGTAATTCAGATCACTTTCACGCAACAGCTGATGGGCCTCCTTGACCAGCTCATTGCCCTTGATATCTTCACTGCCAATATTGACCAGACCGATGCTGGGATTTTTCAGGCCCTCCACGGCACTGCATAGTTCAGCACCCATGACTGCAAACTGCAACAGATTCTCGGGAGAGACATCAATATTTGCACCCAGATCCAGCATATGCGTCTTTCCGGTCATACAGGGTAACGCAAAGATGATGGCTGGCCGGTCCACGCCGGGAAGGGTCTTGAGAACATATTTCGATATGGCCATCAATGCCCCGGTGTTACCGGCACTGACACAGGCGTGTGCACGTCCTTCCTTGACAAGATTCACGGCAACACGCATTGAGGAATCCTTTTTGTTACGCAGGGCATGAGCAGGTGCCTCATCCATGGCGACCTGCTCACTGGCATGGATCAGTTCCAATCTTGGATGAGCGGCCTGCCCCAATCGTTGCAGACCAGCCTGGATGGTTTCGGTTTTCCCAACCAGAAGGACATGCAATCCCTCAATATCTTGCAGGACATCCATGGTGGCTGGAAGCGTAACATCCAGCCCATGGTCGCCACCCATTGCATCTATCGCAAGGGTGAGTTCAGTCATTCAGGTAAATCAGATAACCTTCTTGCCCTTGTAATAACCGTCTTCTGTAACATGATGACGACGATGGGTTTCACCCGATGTCGGATCGACCGAAAGATTGACCTTCTTGAGGGCATCATGAGAGCGTCGCATGCCGCGGCGGGATGGTGATTTTTTGTTCTGCTGTACAGCCATTGGTTTTACCTCTTGCGTTGTTACCTGTATCGGGCTAAAAAAAGGCGGTATTATAACCTGAAATCATGATTTCTCACCAGAACCCGGCAACTGCTTCTAATTATTTCGTCTGAAGGCATCACGCAGACCGGCAAAGGGCTTCTGTACCGTAGTATTGCAGGCCTCATCACTGTCCTGGCTCCTCAGGGTATTCAACCAAGGATTACAGTCTGCATTCCGGTGCCTGGGAACCAATGGGCAAGCCAGCAGAATCTCATCCTCTATCAGATGAATGATGGACAAAGGTTCCTCGTTTTCCTCCAATAGAAGTGGTTCATAATCTGCTGGAAGTTTGTCTGCAAAATACTGGCTTTTTACCAGGCCAAAGCAGCGTTCTATCTTGATTGAAAAATCCATGCCCTGCATGCACCGCTGGCAAACCAGAGATAGCATTCCACTGATGGACAGTTCCAGAACGAGACCTATATCAAGATGTCGGCCAGCATTGATTCGGACATGCAAAGAATGCTCCTGTAATAAACACAGGATATGGGACTGAGAACCCTGCAATCTCGCAAACTCGCTTGCATGAATTTCCCCATCAAAACGGGCATTGTTCTCTGCAAGAAAAAAAACATCATTGGGTTTTGCAAAAATATCCGCTAGCATGCCCATCTTCTCCAAATATAATCACCTTTCATGTATTCATTTGCCAAGGATATTATACTCGCTTCCGCTTCACCTTACCGTCGGGAGCTCCTGACGAGATTAGACCTGCCTTTCACCACCATCCCGGCCGATATCGATGAAGCAGGCCTTCCGGGTGAAATGCCCGACAAAATGGCTATCCGGCTTGCAACAGAAAAAGCCTGGATAGTGGCCAGAAAACATCCTGAAGCCGTTGTGATCGGCTCGGATCAGGTCTGTGCAGCTGATGGAAGGGTCCTCCACAAGCCACTCTGTCATGAGAAGGCGGTACAGCAACTCGCTCAATTTTCCGGTAACGTCATATATTTGCATTCAGCCCTCTGCGTAGTGGCAAATGGCAAGGCACGACAGGCGCTGGTCACAGGACAAGTTCGATTCAGGGAACTCGAAAAAGATGAGATAGAACGCTATCTCAGGATCGAAAAACCCTACGACTGTGCTGGGGCCTGCAAACTGGAAGGGTTGGGAATTACCCTGATCGACCAGATCGATTGCACAGACCCCACTGCACTGATGGGAATGCCGCTGATTGCGCTGTCCAAACTGCTGCGCAGAATAGGAATCAAAATCCCCTGAACCCTTGAGAAGGGCGCTATTGAAACGTCGCGGATGAAACCAGACTACCGATCGTGCCGGCACCAAACTCACTGCCAATGCTGCGGATAAAGCGGTCCATGGGGTTTTTTCTGACTGTATAATCGACCAGCTCTTCGGCCTTAACAACCTCCCTCGCAACCTGACTGCTGCTACCGAATTCGTCTGCAAGACCCAGCTCAATCGCCTGCTCACCACTCCAAATGAGTCCCGAGAAAAGGTCGCTGGATTCCTTAAGCCTTGGGCCCCTCCCCTTTTTGACCACTTCGATGAACTGTTGATGAACTTGCTCCAGCATGTTCAACATGTGTTGTTTCTCTTCGGGTTTCATAGGAGAGAAGGGATCCAGCAACCCTTTATGGGCTCCCGCTGTCAGCAGACGCCTTTCAATACCAAGTTTCTTCATTCCTTCGACAAAACCAAATCCATTCATCAATACTCCAATGGAACCAACCATACTGGCCTTGTCCACGTAAATGCTGTCTGCGGCGGCAGCAATGTAATAGCAACCCGAGGCACAGATATCCATGACGACGGCAATAATCGGTATATCAGGATGCAAGGCACGAAGTCGATAGATTTCGTCATTGACATAACCGGCCTGAACGGGGCTGCCTCCAGGACTGTTGAGACGCAGGATAATTCCCTTGGTATTTTTATTTTTATAGGCGTTGCGAAGTCCGGTAATTATTCTGTCTGCGCTGGCCTCGGCATCATCGGATATCACTCCCTTGATCTCGATAATGGCCGTATGCTCTCCCCTTGCTCCCTTGATCAATCCTTCCCCGCCTTCTTGAGGGATTAGCATGAAAAACAGGGCAAACAGATACAGAAATGTCAGAGACTTGAAAAAAATACCCCAGCGGCGCGCTCTCTTCTGTTCCTGCAGCCCTGACAAGGCTATCTTTTCGATGAAGTCACGCTCCCAGTTGGGGTTTGAACCTGCACGAGGGGCACTGTCTTTCCACCCTTTCTTTGCATTATCGTGCCAGCTCTGGTCATCCGACATCTTTACCTCCAGATTTCAGTTTTATCAGTATTTTTTTCATTTTTTCATCCCCGTGACGTGTTCCAAGTTTCAGCAGAACATTTTCCAGTTCAGAATCAAGGGGAGCCCGAACCACGACTGTCTCATGCGACTTCGGGTGCACCCATGATACGGACTCCGCATGTAAAAACAACCGCCGCAGACCATATTGATGCCGCATGCGCAGATTATCTCCCCTTTCACCATAGCGTTTGTCACCCAGAAGGGCATGCCCCATGGCTACAGCATGAACACGAATCTGGTGGGTCCTTCCGGTCAGTGGATGGGCTCTAACAAGGGTCGCCTCCCTAACAGATACCAATCTTTCAAAATCTGTCCGGGAAGGTTTTCCGCCCTGATCCAAATTTGGATAGACATGCCGCTCTCCCTGTTTGGTTGCAACGCTCAGCGGAAGATCCACTGTAGTCGATGTCTCGAGATGCCCATGCAGCAATGCCAGATAGACCTTGCTGATCTCGCGTTCCTTGAACTGTCGGTTAAGTTCCATCAGTGCAGGCATGTTGAAAGCCAGCAGCAGACAACCGGAAGTCTCACGATCCAGACGATGTACCAACTGTGGTTTCCTGTCTGGAAAGAGCCGTTGCATGACCTCAATCAGACCGTAGGCCAGACCGCTGCCGGAATGAACCGCCAGTCCCGAAGGCTTGTTGACCACCACAACATGATCATCAAGATAAAGGATCCCCTGTTTCACAGTATCCAGAACCTTTTGAGGTATTACCGGGGGGCCAGACGAAGCAATCTGCAAAGGTGGAATGCGAATGTTGTCACCGGTCTGCAAGCGGTAATCCTGCTTTACCCGGCGTTTATTGACTCGAACCTCCCCCCTGCGGATAATCCGGTAAAGGAGGCTTTTCGGCAAATTGTTGAAGCGCCCGATAAGAAAATTGTCCAGACGACGGCCCTGGTGATCCGCCTCTACGGTCAAGTATTGTACCTGTTGCATTGTTTTCCCATGAATAATCTCATATTATAGGCGTTGTTCTGGATAAAAGTGGCAGATATTCACCATCGTCCATATTCCGATAAGCCTGATCTAGGTCATTTAATTCCCACACATGAGGGGAAAGTGACGCAACAGGTCTTCATCTCAGAACACGTCATCATTCCGGTCCCATCCATACATTGGGCACAAGATGCTGACACCGGGTGCTGCCGATTGCGCGGCCCGACAGGATTAAACGATTAGGTGGAACGCGAAAAACTTCATACCGATTATGACCCAATGCTTGCATATATCTTGATCATATTCCGTCATCAAGTCTTGGATGCCTTTTGTAGCGTCATGGATTGGTCTGCAGCGCGTTCCTCTACTAGACTACGGAGTTGCAATAATGAAAAGAATGTTAATCAATGCCACGCATGCAGAAGAACTGCGCGTCGCCTTGGTAGATGGCCAACGCCTCTACGACCTCGATATAGAAGTACCCTCTAAAAGGCAGTACAAGTCAAACATATACAAGGGAAAAGTTACAAAAATAGAGCCCAGCCTTGAAGCCGCATTTGTCGATTATGGCATGCCCCGGCAGGGCTTTCTTCCACTCAAGGAAGTCTCTCCCCAATGTTTTACAAAAAAGGTTTCCGGCAAACCCAATATCAATGAGATTCTGGAGATAGGCCAGGAACTGCTTGTCCAGATTGAGAAAGAAGAACGCGGCAACAAGGGTGCTGCCCTGACCACCTATATCAGCCTTCCCGGCCGTTATCTTGTATTGATGCCCAACAACCCGGGGTCAGGAGGCATTTCCAGACGCGTCGAGGGCGAAGATCGAAAATCCCTTCGTGAAGCCTTGTCGCTCATTGAATCACCTGAAAATGCCGGGGTGATTGCACGTACTGCGGCCATAGGTAAAAGTGAAGAAGAGCTTCGCTGGGATCTAGAATATCTTCACAAACTCTGGTTGGCCATAGAACAGGCCTCTCATGCCAAGAATGCTCCATTCCTGGTCTACCAGGACAATGATGTCATCATCCGTACTCTCAGGGATTATCTGACCCCAGAGATTGAGGAAATCCTCATAGATGAAAGGACAACCTTTGAAAATACCCATGCCTTCATGCAGCAGGTGATGCCCAATCACGTAGCAAAACTCAAGCTGTATTCTGGAAAAACCCCACTTTTTTCACGGTTCAGAATTGAAAGCCAGATCGAGAAGGCCTTTCAACGTGAGGTCAATCTACGCTCCGGTGGTTCTATAGTCATCGACTCCACCGAAGCATTGGTCGCTGTCGACATCAATTCTGCACGTGCAACCAAAGGTGGAGATATTGAAGAAACTGCACTCAATACCAACCTCGAAGCAGCAGACGAGATCGCAAGACAATTGCGACTGCGCGATCTGGGTGGGCTCATCGTCATCGATTTTATCGACATGATGTCTTCTGCGCATATCAAGAAGGTTGAAGACAAGTTGAGGGAGGTCGTCAAGCTTGATCGTGCACGTATCCAGATCGGTCGAATATCAAAATTCGGACTACTTGAGATGTCTCGTCAACGCCTGCGCCCTGCACTGGCGGAACAGCATCAAACCCGTTGCCCCACCTGTTATGGTCAGGGTGTTGTACGCAGCCCCGATTCTCTTGCAATATCCATTTTAAGGCAACTGGAAGAGGAACTGATCAAACAGTCATCTCAAAAGCTTGTCGTTCAATGTCCGATTGACGTCGCAACCTATATCCTCAATGAAAAACGTCATACCCTGGCAAATTTTGAATCGCGTTATAAAACCCGTTTCATCATCATCCCAAACAAGACATTGAAAATTCCGGAGTTTCATTTCAAACGTATCAACAAGACAAATGACAAGTCGGAAAAAACAAGCTATGAGATGTCAGAACCCTATAATCAACAACCGCTTGACATGGACACCATCAGTGGTGCCATACCACAATCTGCCGACACCCCTCTGGTGCATGCTCTGAATATCGATCGTGGTGAAAAACCGGTCGCGAAAAAGGAAAACAGCGGCTTGCTGAAACGTCTCTTTTCCAGTCTTTTTCAAGGCAGTTCTACGGCAGCAAAGGAAACTCCCAGCTCCATCAGTAAAACATTGGAAAACACTACGACGGAGCAGCGATCACGAGGAACACGACAAGCCGGCAACAAGAAGAAAACGGATCGACCAAAGAAACGTCAACAAAAATCTGCCTCAAAGACCCAGAAGCA